>CAZYTT010000008.1:13779-29632 GCA_964650235.1 uncultured Gammaproteobacteria bacterium
GGCCTGCTGGGTCGGTTGCATCTCAATCTTCATAAAATCACGACGGATAAATTCAACAATGCTCGCAATCTGTATAGCTGAAAGGCGTTTTTTAAACGACATCATAGCCGTACCGGGACGACCATAGGTCACGGAGGTCAACATCCGTTCACGTGAAAGCTCTGTCCGAGATATCGCTGCGGTAAAGTCTCGTGGTGCAGGATTGAGGCTAAATTGGGTCCATTGAGCACCACTACCCTTATCGCCATGACAGGCCGCACAATGTTTTTTATACAGCCGCGCCCCTTCTGATACCGACTGCACCGCGCCCTCCCTGGCATCTGCCTGTGGGTGATCTGCGGCAGTAGGAGTTGCAGTCTGATGTGCGTGCATAAAGCGGCTACGGATAAATTGTGCCAGCCCCGCTATCTGCTCTGAAGACAACTTGGATTCCCAGGCCACCATTCCGGTGCCAGGTCGGCCATAACGAATCGAAGTTCTGATTCGCTCTGGCGTTAATTCAGCCCAGGCCTGGGCCGAGGTAAAATCACGTGGGGGCGGATTGAGACCATAACGCGCACGGCTTTTACCATCACCCTGCTCGCCATGACAAACAGCACAGTGCTCCGTATAGAGCGATGAGATCTCAGCCATTGGCTCAGCTATAGTAGCTGCAGACACACTAGTAGCTGCAAAACCTGCCAGCACCATCATCAGGAGCAGCATCAATGGAGCACAAGTTATCGATCGAGATACCATTGATTTGATTTGAGTCTGCACAAAAAATCCTACTTTGCCGACAGTCATCAAGGTAACTGCTGGACTAACTGAAATGAGTTGCCATTTTACCTGCATCACCGCCATTGTAAAACGTATCCCTACCCGGGCCAGTCAATTACAGTCCATGCGGAAGTTAATTGTAGCTAAAAACAATAACTTGCGTTAATCTGTCGACTATATCGAAATACATCCGGATTAAAACCGGCTGTCATTGCTGATCGAGCATTTATAGCTGTCCTCGACAGTGTATAATAGCCTGAATTATATGAGCAAAGTGACCAGTCTAGATGCTGGTGTGCACACTGCTCGAACTGACTTATTCCACCGCCGCCAAACGGGTTCGCTTACAATACGATGATACGTTTTGTTACACATACAATCTGGCTGCTACTCATAGTCATGCCAATGATGGGACTGGCTGCATCAATCGATGTCGATCCCAAAAAGATCCTAGGCTCCAAACATGATTTTACCGGACTCAACAAACGTGCCGGGGTTATTGCCATGCCCACCCTAGCCTTTTCCGATTATGGCAATTCCTGTATCTATTGCCATGTACCACCCGACAGGGACAAGACCGATGCCGAGGCCAAAGGTAGTGTCCCGGGATGGAACCGTTACAAACCAGCCACCGGTGGTTACGACCTCTACGATAGCCGCACCCTCGACAACAAGGTCAAGACCCCCAGCCCGATCAGTCTGCTGTGTCTGTCCTGTCATGATGGCACCATGGGTGTCGATATGACGGTCTTTCGCCCTAATGGGTGGCGCAACAGTGAGGATGCGGCCCTGCATGTACGGATTAATGGTGCTGATGATCTGATGAGCTGTGGCAAGTGCCATAACGGCTTTCGTGCCCATAATATTGCCATCAAACATATCGGCCGTGATCTGACCAATGACCACCCGATTTCTATGACCTACGCCGGATTGACCCATAAGGATGCTGACTTTCGCAAACCGGATAGCGCCGAGGGCTTCGACAATGGCGTTAAACTCTATGACAACAGAGTAGAATGTGCCAGCTGCCACAATGTCCATAATCCGGATGTCGGGCTTTTATTACGTACACGGGCCGATCGCCTGTGTGAAACCTGTCATATCAAATAGCCCCATCCATCATGCGTCTGTCCGCTATAGTAATTAGCCTGCTGCTGTCAGTGACTGTCCTGATACTGGGACCGACCGGTTGTAGCACCACACCAGAAGTCACCTCAACCTTACCTCCGCCCCCGGTCTATCCGCCACCACCCGACAAGGCCCGGTTTATCTTCGAACGCACACTACTCTATAGTGAAGATATAGAAGAATACACCAGCTTCCAACGTTTTCGTCAGTATGCCACCGGTAGTTCGCGCAAGCTCCACGGCATGGTTAAACCTTTTGATGTTGCCGTTTATCAGGGCCGCGTCTATGTCTCCGACTCGGTCCAGCGCAATGTCATGTTGTTTGATATTCCAGGCAAGCGCTTTGTTGAGATCGGCGTGGACAAACCCGGTGAACTGAAAAAGCCCCTAGGCATTGCCATGTCTTCACAGGGCGAACTCTATGTCGCCGATACCACCATGCAACGAGTTCTGGTCTATGATAAGGATGGTACCTACTTGCGCGCCATTGGTGACCCGACCCAATTGCGGCGCCCCAGTGATGTCACTGTCAGCCCTGACGGTACTCGTCTCTATGTCGTCGATACCGGCGGTATCGATACCCAGGATCATTTTGTCCATGTCTACGATAGCCATAGTGGTCGCCATATCACGAAGATTGGTAAACGCGGCACGGGTGAAGGTGAGTTTAATCTCCCCCTCCAGGTGGCAACTGATTCGATCGGCAATCTCTATGTCGTTGATGGTGGCAATTTCAGGGTTGAGGTATTTGACAAAGACGGGGCCTATTTACGCAGTTTTGGTTCCGTGGGTCGCCTGCCCGGACAATTTGCCCGGCCCAAGGGAATTGCCATTGACCCCGAAGATAACGTCTATGTCGTCGATGCTGCTTTTGGCAATATCCAGTTATTCAATCCCAGGGGGCAGTTATTAATGGTTATTGGTGAGCGTGGCCACGCCGGCACGCCAGGCAAGTATATGTTGCCAGCCGGTATCACTGTCGGTGCCGATGGCCGCATCTATATTGTTGATCAGTTCTTCCGCAAGGTAGATATCTACCGCCCTATTGACGGCCTGACTCCAGGCAGAGATAACAAATAATAAAAGCTTACCCACCTTCCATTCTCCCCCGAATCCATCAGCACTGAAGTCATAACCCCATAGCTCGCTAAATACACTGAAGAGACTTATCTTAAGTTTGGGATGGGTGATGTTAATATCGACCTCGATAGCCATGCTGTTCATACCATCATCACGCCTGGATCGATGTGCGATAATAGATAATACCAGTCACATTCAGTTTACCTGGAGGGCACGACCATGTATCAGATCTATGCTCTATTTCTCTTAGCAACGTCGATCAGTATTCTCCCGGCCTGTTCTAATACGAATTCAAGCGATACGAACAAAACGGGTAAGGTCATTGATTCATTAGTATCCGGTCTGAGTTATGAGACACCGACATATTCCGGCGAGACCGACGCCTCTGGACACTTCAGATATTTTGAAGGTGAAGATGTTACTTTTCGCATTGGTGACATCGTACTGGGAACAGCCAGAAGTGCAGCCGTGATTACACCCATTGAAATGGTCAGCGCTGAATATTCAGCAACCGATCCAACAGTGACCAATATTGCTCGATTAATACAGTCACTGGATGATGATGCCGACCTGACCAATGGTATTAATATCACTCAACAGACCCGAAATGCTGCAACAGGCATTATCGTTGATGTCAACATGACGCCAGCCAGCTTTGAAAGTGATAGCGAATTACTCGCTTTTCTTGCAACAACTACAAACGGCCCACTCAGGTCTGCATTTGATGCCCAGACGCACCTGTTAACAACACTTGACCAGTTATTTATTCCATTGCCAGGCAGCTGGGCCGGAACCAATAACCTGACTCGATCAACCTGCATCGGTGATCAACTCAATGTCCCCAGTCAGTATCCTGTAACTTTCCAGCGAAGTGGTAGTACTGTTACCTATACACTCTCTGATGAATTCAGTGTAAATATAGATGTTATCGGAAACACCCAGGGTAGTCATATTGTATTTGGTTCTTACGACATCATTGAAGATGGTGGAACAACGACCGTCACCAGTACAGATCTCGTCATGCACCCCGACGGTCAAACCCTTACTGGCACTGACAACTGGACCTGGACCGACGGTAATATTGTATGCGAGGGTGATGCCGATCTAAGTTTTAGTAAAATTTAATTTCAGTCTTGATGAAAATTTACGCAAGCAAAAGCCTCCCGAGGGTTGGTTGGCACTCTGTGGAGGCTCTTGAGTTCTAACCGATTATATTACTGGGTTACTTCTACATAGATCACCTGAATATTTTTATTCCTCATCCCTTTGACCTCATTATGTAGTACCGTAATCGGTAATTGATTTAGAAACGCCTCTCTGATCAATCCAGCCATAAACTGAATGGATGGATCAACACCTTCATGATAGCGAATACCGAAAGTCTTGCCGGGTTCTTTATCCAGCTTGAATATCACCTCGGCATCAAGACGGTCTTTGCTATCGCCATACTCCATGCCCTGTGGCTGGGCACGCAATACGGTAATTTTGCCATAGCTCTCGGTAACCAGTGAACTCTCTGGATCGACCAGCCCCTTATCATCGCCATTCGCTACATAAGGGACCATAAACATACCTAGTAATAATGCTGTAACAATATTTTTTTTCATGATCACTATCTCCACATTATTAAATTACAATTCAACATTCAGACTTCTACAGCAAGCACCATTTTTATATCACCTGGCCGTTACACCTCCTCATCGGGTAAATAGCCTGATGATCAAATATAGACTCGATCAATCACGCTGTTTTTTACCATTGATCATTGCTCGTACCAGGTTTTCTTTGTGCAGATGGCTGGAGACCATAACGCCGAGGATATGCAGGGCAATAAATACCAGCATGAGATTGGATGCAAACTCATGAATATCTTCCCAGAATTCCTCCTCGACACTCTCGCCGAACTCATGGCGCTCATCTTCATCCCCGTCTTCATCAGCATAGGCATTATTTATTACAAAGGTAGTAACACTGCCTTGACTGGCCAATGGTCCTTCACCCTCCAGGCCATAGACCTTGAGTCCGCTGTAAGAAATGACGATCAGCATGACCAACAGGACTATGACCATCCAGCCACCGGCCGGATTATGGCCGACATAGTGTTGCGGTGCCTTGCTGATCAGGCTTGTCAGATACTCCCGCACTTTTTTCGGGCCATATAAGAAATTACTAAACCGTGCATAGCGGCTACCTATAACCCCCCAGAGCAACCGAAAGACCACCAGACCACAGACTATATAGCCGGCAATAACATGAACATCCTCGGTTTCTTCACCAGAGACATAGGCAATGGCAAAACTGATAACCAGTAACCAGTGAAAACTCCGCACTAGCGGATCCCACACCTTAACCTCATTGTTTCCTGTTTCGTTTTTCATGGTTTTACCCTTATACTCATTGCTGTTTTGTGGCTAAGTCATACTATTGTTCAAAATGTAGATTAGCTCAATCGCACAGATGTTCGACAGCTTACATATGTACTATCAATAACTCCTAGACAGACAAATGTCCTATAACATAACCAATTGATTTCTTAAGAAATATATACTTATATGACAAGCACCAAAGAAATCGTCTTTATCATTATCCTGGTCATCATTGCCATTAGCAGTGGTATGGATATGACTATCGATCTAACTCATGGCGCAGCAACAGACCATATTGTCAAAGAGACCCTGCTGTTATTTATCTCGCTGGTGACCATCGCCTGGCTCATCCATGGCATCCATAGTCAGTCTAGTCAAATATCGGACCTGAAACATCAGCTCGAAGAAGCCAGAAACCCCAAACAGCCGGCACAGGACTATGTTATTGAGGCCCGGAAACAGTTTTGCGATGTCGTTAATCAGCAATATCGTGACTGGAATCTGACCAGCAGTGAGGCAGAAGTCGGCTGGTTGCTATTAAAAGGACTCAGTTTGAAGGAGATAGCGGCTGTCCGTAACACGCTGGAAAAGACGGTCCGTCAACAGGCATCATCAATCTACAAAAAAGCAGAAGTCAGTGGCCGACACGCCTTCGCCGCCTGGTTTATTGAAGACCTGATGTAATAATTCTACGGGCTTAACAGAAGGCTAAAGAAATGTTGGCGGCAGCCTGTTTATAATCAGGCCCGGATACCCACCAGCCAAACTGTCTCAGCAACAGATTAACCAGCCGCCGATGTATTTAGCGCTAGTGCCATAGTTACCAGGCCACTCGACACCCGCGTAGCCGGACCTGATCGACTGTAGACATTCATTTCAATATAACGGATGCCGATTTGATCTGTTTCACTGCGATCGACCTGCTGTAATAAAACCTGGACTTCATTAAAACTGCCACCACACCCTTGCCTTAAGGTCAGTTATTAAGTAGTTATCAGCTTTTGCAGACAACAAAAAACGGCTCTAGCAACGCTAAATTTGATGAGTTGAAATCGGGATCAGGACTAGCATACATGGTAAATGATCTGCAGGACGGTAAACTAACCGGGCAGCTGCCAGCGTGACCGTTGCATCCACTTCATCAACTCTGCCGCCGATAATGGATGACTGATATGGAACCCCTGGACCAAGTCACAATGCAGGCGGGTTAGTAACTGGTAGGTCGCCTCATCCTCAACACCCTCGGCAACGACTTTAAGCCCCATATTATGGGCCATATCGATGGTTGATCGCACAATAACAGTATCATTTTCATCCACAACCATATGAGTCACAAATGAGCGGTCAATCTTCAATTCATCAACAGGCAGACGCTTGAGATACATCAGCGAGGAATAACCAGTACCAAAATCATCAATCGATATCCTGACACCTCGGGCACTCAATTGATTCATTGTCTCCAGCACCCGCTGTGAACCTGACATAATCGTCGACTCGGTTATCTCCAGCCGTAACCGCGGTAAAGCCGGTCGGTCCTTATCAATCAACTTGATAAATTGATCCTGGAAATTGGCATCATGCAGATTATGGGCCGACAGATTTACCGCCACACGTAATTCAATACCCTGTTGCGCCCACTGCTGGGTCTGGGCCGCCGCGCTATCCAGCACCCAGGCTGTCAGCGGGCGGATCAAACCGGTCCGCTCAGCCAAGGGGATAAAATCATCCGGCTGCAGCAGGCCATGACGAGGGTGCTGCCACCTGATCAGGGCCTCGACCCCCGACACGGTATGAGTACGCAAATCGATGACCGGCTGATAGTACAGCACCAGTTGATCCTGCTCGATGGCCGTACGCAGGTCATTGACCAGCGACAGAGACTCCAGACTATGCTCATCCTGATCGGGGTCGTAGACAATAAAACCCGAGTGGGTGCGTTTGGCGGCATACATGGCGACATCAGCCCGCTGCATCAACGTCGTTACATCAACACCGTGATCAGGGAACATTGCCACTCCTATACTGATGCCGATTGAAAAAGTTTGCCCCTGCATCTCTATAGGTTGCTCCAGACGGGCAACCAGCTTTCGACAGATATTCAGCGCGTCCTCACAGGCGGCCGTCGGCAATAACAGGGCAAACTCATCACCACCGAGGCGAGCCACGGTGTCCGATTGACGGACCACCTGCTGCAGGTGTTCAGCGACCTGGATCAGTACTTGGTCACCAACCAGATGCCCCAGCGTGTCATTGATCTCCTTGAACCGGTCCAGATCAGCGATCAACAGGGCCAGCGGGCGTTCTTCACGTTGAGCGGTACGCAGGGCCAGCTCGATACGATCCATTAACAGATTTCGATTGGGCAATCCGGTCAGGCCATCATGCAGGGCCTGATGCTCAAGGATATCAATCTGGCGCTTCTGTTCCGAGCGATCGCGAATTATTGCAATAAATCGCAGGCGACCATCACGCTTCATCTCGCTCAGGGTAATATCAATGGGTATGTCAGCACCGTCTACCCGAATTCCGGTCAATTCACGTCGCTGCCCCATTAATTTTGTTGACCCGGTGGACTTATATTGTTCAACATGGCCAATATGACGATCGTGATAGGACTCAGGCATTAGCTGGTTGATTGACTGCCCGACTAGCTCTTCCTTGCTATAACCAAATATATGGGTGATGGCCGGATTTATCGATTCAATAATGCCGTGTTCATCAGCAACCACAATGCCATCGGCAACATTGTCGGTAACCGCGCGGGCATGCTCCTCACTGGCCTGTAACTTGACCTGCATGGTATTAAACACCCGACTGACACCACCCAGCTCATCATTCCTCAACACCGGCAGTCGTGCCTGTCGATCACCTTCTCCGACACGCATAATGGCACTCTGGAGATGAAATACCGGTCGCAGCACATACCGACCTAATAACACCCAAAGCACCAGGGTGATAACAGTCACCAGCACAATGGCAAACAACCACAGTCGTTCACGCATCGAGTGAATCCGGCGATCAATAACCGCTGAGGATTGTACTATCCGCATCACCCCCAGTATTGGTTTTGACGCATAACCATGGCATTCCTGACACACCACTTGCGTAACAATGGGCATGTAAACAGTAAAGGTCCCGGAGCCCGTGCGACTGACCCCGGTGCGGCCCTCAAGGGCGGCATCAAAATCCGGATTTGCTTGAACGGGTGACAGGTGTGATTTGACCTGGGCGCGGGAAAAACGGGGTTCACCCAAAAAGCTGTTAACCGCCGCTATCGTGTTGAGGTCGGTAAATGCCTCGGCACCATCAACATTAAAGATGTGGGCCTCAATAACAGCCTGTTGTTGCTCCATCTTTTTGAGCCAGTCACGCACCTGCGTCGCCTGACCACCCAGCATCATGGCCTGTAATGCCACCGATAACACCTGGGCATTGGCTTCGACCTGGTGGACAGCCTCTTCATGTATTGCCTGCGTCAATTGACGGTCAATTATTACCCCGGCGCTGATTGTCAAAAACAACAGGACGGAGGCAATAATCAGCACCAGCCGTGAACCAAGGCCCACCATCATATCCCTGTCCAGCCGTAGTTAATGATGACTTCTCCTTCCCTTTTTATGCTCAGTGACTGCCAGACAGAACACTGGGGCACAGGGATTTTAGTTATTTTTATCCGCCATTATCCGGGCTACACCACCAAAACTACCGACCCACATACTACCATCTTCGGCATGAGCCATCGAAAAGACATTATCGGCATAAAGACCATCGGCCATGGTCAATACATCAAAACCGCTTTGATCCATCTTCATCCGGGCCAGACCATGATTGGTCCCGGCCCAGAGTCGACCATCAGGGTCAATGTAAAGCATAAAAATATGGTTAGCCGGCAGGCCATCGGCCATCGTGTAATTACGCCACGCCTTACCATCAAAGCGGGCCAAACCTGCGCCCCAGGTCCCGGCCCAGACCACCCCCTGTTTATCAACTTTGAGGGAGATAATATAGTTGGGGTTATAGGCAACATTGACATCCTGCAGACCCTGATCCTGTTTGTTGCGGGCATGATGTTTTGATGCCCTGGCCGGATCATTAGTGGATTTGATCTGATCTTTTACCATTTCATAGGCGACACCCAGGCCGTCTTCGTGTTGCCAGTTCTGCCATTGCCCATCATGGTAGCGGGCCAGCCCATCTTCAGTAGCAAACCATAAGGTGCCATCATCACCCTCTTCCAGGGCATATACCCAGCGATTGGGCAGACCGCCATTGGTATTATCAACATCGAAAGTCGTCCAGGCCGCAGGATCATCCAGGTCGCCGCCGCGAATACGATTCGCGCCCGACCAGGTAGCAATCCAGATATCACCATTTCTGGCCTTGTGTACATCATAGACAAACTGATCCGCGAGCCCATCAGGGATGTTGTAATTCTTCCAGCTATCAGTCTCCAGGTTGTAGATAGACAGACCACCGCCGTAGGTGCCAACAAACAGACGATTATCAATCTTACTGACATGGAAGATGCCATTGGAGAGGATACCCTCAATCTTGTTATCAAAGACCTTATGGGTATCGGTCTTCATATCGTAGCGAATAACGCCTCCTGATGTACCTATCCAGGCATAATCACCATCAATCATCATCCCCTTAACATTGCGGTTACCAACACGAAAATGAGTAAACCTGGAGGATTTCCCCAAAGCAGCCGGCGCCACTGCCATTGGTTCAGGGGCTGTTCCAGCACCTGAGGCTGTCGTGGCCGAATCAACCTGACCAATAGGCGGGTGATTACCAGGCATGGTTGCCCCGGGTGACAGGACACTGACCGAGGGTGGGACTACGGGTTTATTATTTTGCTGCCTGCCTATGTTATAGCTCACCGCTATCACTACACCCAGGACAATAATAAGTATTGCCCACCCTTTATGATCCAGCTTCACTTTCCTGATACCTGCCTAATTTTTAATTTTTTTGATATTAATAAAAGTCGACATAGATCATGACCCAGTTGCTGAACCATAACCAATGCGTACTACTCCACCCTGAGTTGCTGCCCAGACATCACCATCAGGCATCGCCTCAAGACTATATATACTATCTCCGATGACACCCTGTTCGCGGCCCAGCGTTTGCCATTGACCCTGGTCATAATGTGAAACACCCTGCTGGGTGCCAAACCACATATCACCCGCCTTATCCTGGGTAATACTAAATACTATATCCCCGGCCAAACCATCGGCCGTGGTCAGATTAGTCCATCGCTGTCCGTCAAAATGACTCACACCGCCGCCCCAGGTACCGGCCCATATATCCCCGGCGCGATCGATATAGAGACAAAATACATAATTGGGATTGTAACTCGGACGACCATCAACCAGTACATTTAAGTCATGCCGTGAGCGCGTACCCAGGCCCGTATTGGTACTAATGGGCAGTCCAGACAAATTACTACCACCCAACCCATCCTGATGGGTCCATGATTGCCACTGTTGACCATCAAACATCGTGACGCCACCTTCCGTACCAAACCAGACCCTGTCCTGCGCATCAACAGCAATGCCATAGACCCACTCGTTGATCAATTCATCGACATAGGTCGTTAGTTTTCCGTCTTTAGGATCATAACGATTGACACCATTCCAGGTACCAATCCAAACCGTGCCATCAACCTGTTCGGCAAATGAATAGACCCAGTAATCAGCCAGACCATGGAGCGGGAAGAAAGTCTGCCATTTGCCATCATAATAACGCGAGACCCCACCACCATTGGTACCAAACCATTTACCGCCGGCCTTATCAACCATCATGGCAAAGACATATTCATTAGCCAGGCCATCACTGCGGGTAAAGGTCTTCAGGGCATCGCGTGACTTCAGGTCGATCTCATGTGCTCCCAGGGACGTACCTACCCAGACGCTCTGCCCAGCGGCATCATAGACCAGGGAGCGGGCATAAACATTCTTGCCAATCTCAAAATATTCCTGGACCTGGGGCAGACTAGTCGCAGGGCGCGCTGCTGGCTCCTGGGCCGGCATCAGGGCAGCGTCCTGATCCACAGATTCAACCTTTGCCGCAGCCGCGATTGTTGTTGCCTCTTTAGCACTACCAGCTGTCGTTGCAGGTTCAGGATCTGAACAGGCTGTCAGTACAAATATAGACAAACAGGGAAAGAGCCACCTCATCGACTAAAGGTTCTCAGATAGGCAATGACATCAAGGATCTCACCGTCGGTTAACAGACCACGATAGGCCGGCATCATACCGGACCCTGTACGGATAAATTGAAGCAAATCATTATCGGAGCGCATTAATGCGTCAATTCGGGTAAAGTCAGGCAGACCAGGCATGCGGGGAACGCCATTATCACCATGACAGGTACGGCAGTTTTTTGAATACAGCTTGCCCCCCTGTTTAGGATCGGCGGCCCAGGCAGATGCAACACTGAAACTGAACAACATCAGCCCGATAAAGCCCCACAGATAATAAGACGGTTTTCCCTGTTGTTTCATCTAATCACCTCTTCACTAACTTAAATGATCCATCATTTACGTGAGCGTCAGTGGTCAATAGGCTATAACAACCATTGACGACTATCACGGCAAATAATGTTCTGTTAAATATTACCAAGCGCATTCGGGTGGCCGTCAATTGCCTGGGATAATGCAGCGATAATGGCTGCATCCATCCAGTCACGCTCGCCGGATATGCTGCGCACTAGTGTACCATCTGGGGCAATTATAAAGGTATCCGGATAGGCCCGAATCCCCAGCAGATTTTGAGCAATGGTCATTTCCGGATCGGAATAGTTGGCAAAGAGAATGGCCTCGTCGCGCATAAATTCACGGGCGTTATGACTATCCGCATCCACGTTTAAACCAATGACCTGTAACGACTGCCGGGGGAAGTACGACGACAACTGTTGCAGACTGCCGAGCTCTTTGCGACAGGGACCACACCAGGTGGCCCACACATTCAGGACGACCCAACGGCCTCTCAATGTATCGATCTCAAGATCGGCACGGTCCAGGCCGGTAAAATGCAACGGCGGAAACAGCTGTCCTTCACGCAGGTCATCCCGGGGCTGGTGATTATCACAGGCAACCAGTATGCCGATCACCTGTACAACAATTAGCCAGAGAGCAATGGAACGTAACTGTCTTGATCGATACATCAGTAACACTTGCCCAACTTGTTTCAGGTGAATTTTACCAACACAGATAAATGACAGATCAAATAAAGGGTAGGGCTGGGCCAGACGGCCCAGCACCATTAATAAATACTAGGGCAGGACCTCATTGATGACAATCTTGATGCCCTGGGTATTATCTGTACTCACCTGACCCGCTGTTCCCTGCAGATCGCCACTCTGTGGTGTCGCTGAACCTGCCCGGGATATGCGTGCCGTCACAACCACCTGCTCAAAACCCGACAGACGCATCTGGGGCATCATAGACAGGGAATCATCCAGCGTAAAAGATAGCGGCAATTCAGCAACTGTTGTCCTTATCACTGCAAGAGGCATACGGGGTCCAGATACCGCTTGTGCAAAGATGAAAACACTATCGCCAGGATTCACCTGGGCCTTGAGATTTGCAGCCAGGGTCAAGGTACCGCTGATCTTGCCCGCTGTTACAGACGGGCCCTGAGCTGCTGCCATGCCACCGGCCATACCAGCAGCAGCCATTGGTGGCGCCATTGGCGTAACGGGATCACCTAGCAGCGTCTGAACCTCAGCAATATTTCGTTGCATCTGCTGAGCCCCTTCAGAACCCGGCGGCTGGATAGCATACAGTCGCTGCCAGTAACCGAGTGCAGCACGATAATCCTGCTCTTCATAGGCTGCAGTACCCGCTAACCAGAGGGCCTTTTCATGCTGAGGATCGAGAACCAGGGCCTGCTTGATTAACTGAATAGGCCGACCTCTAAGGGATTGCCCACTGGTCATCGCAATAGTATCAGCCAGATCGGCCAATAATTGCGGGTCATTGGGGATAAAGTTCACGGCCTTTTCAAAGGCCTTGCGGGCATCGGCAAAACGTTCCAGTACGAGATAGGAACGACCCAGCATACGCCAGCCCTCGGCATTGTTTGGCTCATCCTCCAGCCGAGCAGCGAGAGTCGTCACCATCTGATTAATCTGGTCTGACTGGGACTGCTGAGACATTGGCTCTGGTCGAAACTCATCCGGCGCCAGACCTGCCGGTGTACCAAGAATGCTATAGAGCAGGATCGCCAGCACCGGCACAAATACCACCAAGGCAATGGCTGTCATCCTGGAACTGGAACCCAAAGCAGGCGCCTCAACAGACGTAGATTCATCCGTGTTACTGACATCATCCAGCAAGCGGTGTTCGATCTCCGTGCGCCCCTGTTCAAACTGATCCTGGCTGAGGACATCATTGTCAAGATCTCGCTCCAGTTCAGTAATTTGATCACGATAAATAGAGGCATTTAATGCCGCGCGACGCTCCCGCTGATGATCTTCTCCCGCACGAAACAGAGGTGGCAATACAAATAATAATGCCGCCACAATCAGCAACACGGCGACTAACCAGAATACCATCATGCTTGCGGCTCCTCTTTACGGCGACTTTCAGTTCCATCATTATCCTGCTCACGTAACAGGGCCTCGGCACGTTGATGATCTGCCGGAGACAATGGTGCGAAATTAACGCCCTGTTTTACCCGCCGTCTTAACACCAGAATCAGAACCACACCACCAACGAGCAACAGGACGGCAGGCCCATACCACAGCGGCAGGGTATTGGACTGAACGGGTGGTTTAAACAGGATAAAATCACCGAAACGTTGCACCAGGAAATCCCTGATCTCCTGATCAGACTTCCCTTCCTTCAACATGATGCGAATTTCACGGCGCAGATCATTGGCAAAATCAGAATCAGAACCAGCCAGTGACTGGTTCTGACAGACCAGGCAGCGTAATTCAGTTGCAAGTGCAAGCATGCGCGCCTCAATAGCCGGGTCTTCGGCCAGTGGTCGGGCTTCCTTGGCCATCAATAAAACAGGTGAACTCAATAACACCAGAACTAAAACTACAATAACTCGTGGCATCATGATGCCTGTAACTCCTTAACCAGTGGCAAGATCTTTGTCCTCAGGGATTCCGGGGTAACTGGCCCAATCTCCTTGTAACGGATAATGCCCTGTTTATCGATGACATAGGTCTCCGGCACGCCATAGACACCAAAGTCCATACCAACCCGACCATCCCCGTCGACGATGCTAATGGTATAGGGGTTGCCCAGGTTATCGAGCCAGGCAATGGCATCGGCCGGACGATCTTTATAATTCAGGCCATAGATAGGTACAATATTTTCCCGTGCCAGTTGCACAAGGGTTCGGTGTTCGGCCCGACAGGACACACACCAAGAGGCCCAGACATTGAGCATCCAGACCTTACCCAGCATGTCATGACTGGCAAAGCGATACTGAGGGTCATGCAACTGCCCCAGATCAAACTGTGGTGCCGGTTTGTTGATCAACGGCGACGGCACAATTTTGGGATCCAGGAACAACCCCATGGCCAGGAACACGGCCATGATCAGGAACGCGGCCAGGGGAATCAAAAATTGGAGTCTTTTTTTAATCACGCCTTACCCTCAGCTACCAAACGATTGCCTACCCTTTTTGCAGTATTTTTCACCTTCGCAACCAGGCGATAACGTCTGTCACTCGCGGCCAGGATGCCGCCAAAGGCCATAATCAGACAACCACCCCAGATCCAGTCGACAAAGGGCTTGTAGTAGATGCGCACACTCCATGCACCAGCGCTTACCGGTTCACCCAGAGAGACATAGAGATCACGGAACAGGCCGGTATCAATTGCTGCTTCAGTCATGGGCATGGTCTGTACGTTATAGACACGTTTTTCGGGATGCATCAGCATGACTTCCTGACCATCCTTTAACACCTGGATATAGCCCTGGGTTGCCCGATAATTAGGTCCCTGGGTCTCTACCACACCATCAAAGCGGAACTCATAACCACCGACAGTCGTAGAATCACCGATATCCATACGTACGTCTTTCTCTGTCTCATAGGCACCGACCATCGTTACACCGATGATGAAAACTGCTACCCCGGTGTGAGCCAGCTGCATCCCGTAGTAGCTACGTGTCATACCCGTTACCCAGGGACGATTAAGGGCATTGTTACGTTTAAAACGCTGCACCAGCCCATAGACGACCGATGCCAGTATCCACATGGCCAGCAGAAAACCGAGACTGGCGAGCGGCGTCCATTCGCCCATCGTGAACGGTAATAACAGGGCGATAACTACGGCCGAACCAAAGGCCCAGCGCATGCGTTTTGCCATATCCGGCAGACTGGCCTGTTTCCACCGGGCAATGGGCCCCAGCCCCATAAAAAAGATCATAGGGGCCATTAGCGGGACAAACACCGCATCAAAGTAAGGGGGGCCCACTGATATCTTACCCAAACCTAATGCATCGATCAGCAAGGGGTAGAGGGTACCGAGCAGTACCGTTGCCGAGGCAAC
>CAZYTT010000008.1:29732-31560 GCA_964650235.1 uncultured Gammaproteobacteria bacterium
CGTTTTTCAGTCACAGCTAACGAGTGAATCAGGGCCGTACCGACCAACCAGGGCATGAATGAGGCATTTTCTACCGGATCCCAGAACCACCAACCACCCCAGCCCAACTCATAATAGGCCCACCAGCTACCCAGCGCGATACCTACTGTCAGGAAGATCCAGGCCAGGATAGTCCATGGCCGTGACCAACGCGCCCAGGCGGCATCAAGCTTACCACTCAGTAGAGCTGCAATAGCAAAGGCAAAGGCAACGGAAAAGCCGACATAGCCCATGTATAACATGGGTGGGTGTATAACCAGCCCCGGGTCCTGTAGTAATGGATTAAGATCGCGACCATCGACAGCAGCTGGGAGCATGCGATCAAACGGATTCGAGGTTAACAACATGAATAACAGAAAACCGATAGACACCAGACCCAGAACACCAACAACGCGGGCCACCATATCCTCGGGTAATTTTTTACTGAAAATAGTTACAGCGAACGTCCAAGTACCGAGCATCATCACCCATAACAATAAAGATCCTTCATGCCCACCCCAGACACCAGCTATACGGTATTGCAACGGTAAAGCTGAATTTGAGTGATTAGCCACATAAGAGACCGAAAAATCATTACTGACAAAAGCATAGGTCAGGCAGACAAAGGCGATCAGGACAAACAGGTACTGACCCTGTGCCACCGGCCTGGCTAGCGACACCCACTGGGCGTTCTCCCGTGCGGCCCCGATAATGGGCAGAGTACCTTGAATAGACGCCAATAATAGCGCCACAATTAATGCGAAATGTCCTATTTCAGGAATCATGAGTTACTCCAATTGAGAATTTCGGTTGGCTAGATACCAGTAGCTGGCTGGCCAGGAGCTGAGCTACCTGAATTAGCCTGGGCCTTCTTGGCATTTTCCAGGGCCTCGGCGACCTCAGGGGGCATATAGGTCTCATCATGTTTGGCCAGGACCTCATTGGCGAGAAACACACCGGTGTCATCCATCCTACCCTGGGCCACGACACCCTGTCCTTCCTGGAACAGGTCAGGCAAAATCCCGGTATAGACCACCGCCACTGTCTCGGCATTATCTGTGACAAGAAAATGTACTGTCAGACCATCGTCTTCACGCTTCAGGCTATCCTGGACAACCAGGCCACCCAGGCGAATGGTCTTATGTTCAGGTATCTGGCCTGTGGCAACCTCCGTGGGACTGAAAAAATAGGTCATATTGCCGTCCATTGCATTGAGTATTAAAAAGGCAGCAAGTGCAATACCCGCCAGGCCCCCTGCTACAAAGGCCATTCTCTTATGTCTAGGTTTCATTCTGCACCTCAGGATTACTCTGTTTTTTAGTTAGACAAGTCATTATCGTGTTGTTTCCTTGAACGCCGGCTGACTCGACCAATTCGTTTTAATATTTGCTGCCGCCGCCGCTTCAGCATAAAGACCTCGGCAATCATCAGGATCGCCGTCACAGCAAATGACCAGCCGATATACATCGCCATGGCCTGGATTGAAAACAAGCTCGACATTATGCCCGATTCTCCTCTGTCATTTCGAGAACCCAGTCACTGTTTCGTTCGCGCTCAAGGATCTCACAGCGTACCCGGTACAATGCTACCGCAATGCTATAACTCCAGAAGGCAAAGGTCATGATCAGCATCGTTAGCAACATGGTCTCGCCCATCGACGTTCCAGTTGTCAGCTTCACGCTGGCCCCCTGATGCAAGGTATTCCACCACCGCACTGAAAAATAGATAATGGGGACGTTTACGACACCTACAAGTGCCAGTAGGGCACTGGCCTTGGAGGCCCGACGCGGGTCATCAATGGCCGCCTGCA
>CAZYTT010000009.1:0-30004 GCA_964650235.1 uncultured Gammaproteobacteria bacterium
AACCTGTAAATTCTGCGCCGGTACCCGCAGGGCCATGACGGTACGCTCAATGACCCCAGCAGCCAATCCCCGCCAACCAGCATGCGCTGCGGCAACTCGCTCTCCACCCCGATCACAGAACAACAGCGGGAGGCAATCGGCGGTAAGAACCGTGCAGACTTTTCCCGGTACGGTGGTAACGGCGGCATCAGCGCATCTATTGGTGCCCTCCGGCTGTTGTCTGAGGACAGCAACATCCGTCCGATGGACCTGATTCAACCAGAAAGGTTCAGAAGGCAGGTTTAAGAGCCGCATAAGACACTGCCGATTCAGCTCGACTGATTCGGGATTATCACCCACATGTGAGCCTAGGTTTAAGCCATGATAGGGGGCTTTGCTAAAACCACCACCACGGAGTGTACTTACGGCGTGAACATTCTCGGGCAACTGCCAATCAGGTCTGATAATGTTGGTCTGGCACAGGTTATCAGCCAGTTCAATTACCTGATCGTTCATCGACACCCATAAAAACTAGCTTAGATAAAATCCCAAAAATACCTTGATCGCATTGACCGACTAACGCTCGCCCAGTGCCGCGGCCTTCATCTGATCCAGCGTGGTATGACGTACGTCCTTCCCTTTAACCAGATAGATCACATACTCACAGATATTTTTGGCATGATCACCAACGCGCTCAAGCGCCCGAACAGCCCAGATCACTTCGAGTGAACGCTTAATCACCCGTGGTTCTTCCATCATATAGGTAACATGCTGGCGCATTACACCTTCATACTCCAGATCAATCTTTTCATCCTTAGCAGCCACTTCTAACGCCGCCTCCGCATCCATCCGGGCAAAGGCATTCAGTGAATCACGTAACATTAACTGTACATTCTCACCCAGACTATGAATCTCAAAGTAGTCATTCTTAGGCCGCTCCATTGCGACCAGTCGCTGCGCTATACGGGCTATTTTTTCAGCCTGATCGCCAATACGCTCAAGGTCAGTTATAGTCTTGATAACAGCCAGTATCAACCGCAGATCACTGGCTGTTGGTTGGCGTCGCGCCAGGATCTGGGTACATTGTTCATCAATTGAGACCTCTGTCGCATTGACCTTGTGGTCATTATTGATAACTGCATCTGCCAATTCGCTGTCTCCACCAGACAATGATTTGACGGCATTGATAACCTGTTGTTCCACCAGCCCACCCATGGTCAAGACTCGATGCCTTAAACCATCAAGTTCAGCGTTGAATTGTTGTGAAATATGTTGTCCAAATTGATTATCTGACATTTTAAATTCTCCATACATGCTATTTTAAATAGCTATGCATTATCCATACCGTCCAGTTATATAATCTTCTGTCTGTTTCTTGCTGGGGTTGGTAAATAGTTTCTGGGTACGATCAAATTCCACCAAATCCCCCATATACATAAAGGCAGTGAAATCTGACACGCGCGCCGCCTGTTGCATATTATGGGTTACGATGACAATCGTATATTTATCCTTGAGTTCGAAAATCAACTCTTCAATCTTGAGCGTTGAGATCGGATCGAGCGCTGAAGCCGGTTCATCGAGCAACAATACCTCGGGCTCAATGGCAACGGCACGGGCAATAACTAGGCGTTGCTGCTGACCACCTGACATTCCCAGGGCATTTTCATGCAGACGATCCTTTACCTCGTCCCAGAGAGCAGCCTGACGTAACGATTTTTCAACCGCATCCTCAATCACCGAACGATTTTTTACGCCCTGTATGCGTAATCCATAGGCCACATTCTCAAAAATTGATTTTGGAAATGGGTTTGGTTTCTGAAACACCATGCCGACACGACGTCGCAGTTCGACCACATTAACATCACGTGAGTTAATATCCTGACCATCGAGCAGGATATCACCCTCAATCTTGACATTACTAACCAAGTCGTTCATACGATTAAAGCAACGTAACAGGGTCGACTTACCACAGCCACTGGGACCAATAAAGGCAGTGACGCCACCTCGTGGTATATCAAAGCTGATATCCTGGAGCGCCCTTTTTTCACCATAATAGAGATTGAGTGATTTAACCTCCAGACAGGTATCCTGATTGATATCCTGGGTGCCACTGTCTTCTCGCACCAGGGCCGACATATCAACCCCATGTGTCATACCATTTTGTGTACTCACAACCCTATCCTCTTTAGCCTTCTCTTATCTAGCCTTCCAGGGCACGATATTTTTCACGTAACCGATTACGAATAATAATCGCTGATATATTTAACGCAGCAATCACTAGCACCAACAACAGGGCCGTTGCATAGACCAGCGGTCGAGCGGCCTCCACATTAGGACTCTGAAACCCGACATCAAATATATGAAAGCCCAGATGCATAAATTTACGATCCAGATGTAAAAAGGGGAAATTCTCATCCAGTGGTAATGATGGCGCCAGTTTCACCACACCTACCAACATTAATGGGGCAACTTCACCCGCTGCACGGGCTACAGCCAAGATCAGGCCCGTCATCATGGCCGGGCTGGCCATTGGCAACAGGGTACGCCACAGAGTCTCTGATTTAGTGGCCCCTAAAGCCAGACTACCCTCATGAATAGACCGAGGTATTCGCGCCAGGCCCTCTTCCGTAGCCACAATAACTACTGGGACTGTTAACAGGGCCAGTGTAAGGGAGGCCCACAGAATACCCGGTGTCCCCATTGTTGGTGACGGCAGGGCCTCCTCAAAAAACAACTGATCAATGTTTCCACCAAGGAAGTAGACGAAAAAACCCAGACCAAATACGCCATAGACAATGGAAGGAACACCAGCGAGATTATTGACTGCAATGCGAATAATCCGTGTCAACAGACCCTGTTTGGCATACTCACGTAGATAAACGGCGGCAATGACGCCAAACGGAGTTACAAATACTGTCATCAGGATCACCATCATTACGGTCCCAAAGATGGCAGGAAAGATACCACCCTCGGTATTGGCCTCGCGCGGGTCCTCACTGACAAACTCCCAGATCTTACTAAAATAAAATCCGATCTTCTGCATCATTGACATAGCATTTGGCTGATAGACGCGGACAATATTGGCTAACGGCAAATTGACAATTTGACCATCGGCCAACTGAACCTGGGCATCACCCTGACGAAAGGCCTTATAAAGCGCTGTTAACCGCTGTTGTTGTTGCTGGTATAGCTGCTGTAGCTCATCACGCTCAGACTGAAGCTGAGCCCTGGCCTGGTCATCGAATTCACCATCAAGTTCGAACCGACGTTGTTTTAACCGGAGTCGCTCTATCTGATGATTAATCGCGCCTATCTCATGTTTTTCAATAGTCTTAATCTGACTGTGTATAGCCAGTGTTTGCACCAGCCGGGTCTGTAATAAAGACCATAATTGCGCTGGGTCAGTGACCTGCTTATCGGCAACATTCAGTTGTGTGATATAACCATACATATCACCCCACTCACGTCGCTCAAAGACAATGGCCTCTGTAGGCAGATGGTGGTTAGTAAGCTTATCAGCCAGAACCCAACGAAAGTCGGCGCCATTGACATCTCGATTACCGACCTTTAATAACAGTCGCTGGTAATCCCGTTGGTCATCAGCAGAGATATTAACACCGGCAGCACGGAGATAACTGGCGGTCACTATTTCTTCAGAACGAACCTCGGCCAACAATCGTTCAGTATTGCCATTCTTGTCAACATAATCGGCCTCTATCAATTCGGCCGGCCAAAAATGTCCCATTCCACGTACAGCAATCAGCAGCAACAGGCCGACTACCATGATGATTGAGATGCTCACAGCACCGGCATTAAGCCAAATCCATGGTGATCCGCTATTAACCCATTTTTTTAAATTTCCAGACATACGATCCCTTGATTACAGGCTACTGTATTTCTTTCTTAGCCGTTGCCGCACCATCTCTCCGAGCGTGTTAAAGAAAAATGTAAACATAAACAATACCAGTGCGGCGAGGAACAGAATGCGGTAATGGGTACTACCCACCTCAGACTCAGGCATCTCTACAGCAATATTTGCTGACAAGGTCCGCATACCCTGAAAAATACTAAAATCCAGCACCGCCGTATTGCCTGTTGCCATTAACACAATCATAGTCTCGCCCACGGCCCGACCTAAACCAATCATCACCGCCGCAAAGATACCCGGACTGGCCGTTAACAGGATTACCTTGGCCAGTGTCTGCCATTGACTCGCCCCAAGTGCCAGGGAGCCATTACGCAGGTGACCGGGGACACTGAAGATGGCATCTTCGGTCATGGAGAAGATCGTTGGGATCACAGCAAACCCCATGGCGATACCAACGACCATTGAATTGCGTTGATCAAAATTGAGCCCGAGTTCCGTCTCCAGCCAATGACGCATATCACCGGCAAAGAACCAAACCTCCAACGGTTCACTCACCTGGATAGATAACCAGCCAATCAATAAAATAACTGGGATTAACAAGGCGGCTATCCAGCCATCATCAATGCGATGTTTCCACGCCGGGGGACAATATTGCCAGAGGTAGGCAATAACGAGTACACCCATGGGCAGGCAGATCATCATGGAGAAGACCCCCGGCAGGTTTTCCTCAAGGAAGGGGGCCAACCATAAGCCAGCCAGAAAACCGAGAATTACTGTTGGCAATGCTTCCATGATCTCGATGCTGGGTTTAACCCATTGGCGCATGCGCTTGTCCATAAAATAAGCCGTATAGATAGCGCCCATAATAGCCAGGGGCATGGCCAGCAACATGGCATAAAAAGCCGCCTTGAATGTACCAAAGGCCAGTGGCGTCAGGCTGAATTTGGGTTCAAAATCATTTGAACCTGATGATGACTGCCAGACATAGTCGGGTTCGGGATAGCTTTCATACCATACTTTTCCCCATATACTCTCCAAGGAGACCTCAGGGTGTTCATTTTCAATAGTCCAGAAACGAACCTGATGGTCTTTATCCTCAGTTAACAGGGCAGAGGCACGTGGTGATATAGCCACCTGAGTAATTGCCACATCGGCCTGCTCGGACAGCAGATGACGATTAGCCGTCGTGTGATACAGCCCTAGCCCACCATTGCTGTCTACAGCAACAAAGCCTTTACGGAAATATTCTGTTGAGATGGCCTGAATGGGTGAGTGTTGCTCGTCAAACGCCCTGATACGAGTCAGGACAGCATTATTGCTGACATCTTTGACATTGAACCACTGACTAATTGTGCCATCACTCAGGCCGGCAAGCAGCGAGATATCACCTGCGAGGAATTTCAGGCTGGTCAGGGGCTGGCCTGATTTCGATAATGACAGACGTTGTATCAGGCTTGGGTCTTCCTTATCACTGATATCAAAATGCACCAGAGTACCACTGGCATTGGCGAGATAGAGATTACGTTGCTCCTTATCTATTAATATATAATCAACGCTTTTTAAAGTCGTTTCATGAGGCAGTTCGACACTCATTCGTTCCAGTGACGGCTCATCATCAAACAGAGAATCTTCGCGGGAAAAATTAGTAAGCACTATCCGCTGATCAGCCGTAATGGCGACAAAGGTCACCCCCTCTTCATCAGACTGGAAGGCCATCTGCTCGATAGCCTCGGATTGCTCATCAAGCTCCAGTGTCTGTTGACCAAAGGGGTATTCTATTACAGGTATAATCTGGCGCACATTTTCAGGAAAGGAAACGCGATAGGCGGTCTTGAAGATCAATGCCCGGCCATCGCCCGTGCCATAGGCCATTAACCCAGTGGCCTTGCTGGCCTGAGACCATGCGGTAATATTGGTAACGGGTAGCCGCTGTTCATCAATCAGGCTACCATCGTGGGTCTTGAAAAAAATCAGCCGACCATTGTCGGTCAGCCGTGAAGCAAGCTCATTCTGTTCCTCCATCGCCAGGTAGACCGTAGCATCTCCCTGCCCTCCGGGTAAATCATAGCGAGCGACCTGATCCATATCGGCCGGAAGAAACAACGGTAACACGACATAGAGTAGATAAAAGAATATCAGTGCAATAGCCACAATGACGCTGATACCACCGATACCCATCCATACTGTAACCGCTCGGTCTTTTAGTAGACGCCATTGTTCATAGGCATCTCGCCGCTCAGATTTAATGTCTGCCATCTCTCCAGCCAATCTATGGACTAAGTCAGAATATTACCGGCGCATTATGACAGAAATACGGCAACAGGAAAGCCGAATGTTCAAATTCCGATAACGCCAATATAAAAAGGCCGGTAGCAATTACTACCGGCCCTTCAGGTTTAACAGGGTTGTTTAACGAAACTCTGAACCCTGAGTCTTACACTTTAGAACTTGAATTGACCGTTAACAGCCACTGTAGTTACCGTGTCTGTACCATCATCTGCCGATTGAACATTCGGCGCCAGCAGTATGCCGGGTGCCGCTTCGAACTCGATTCCGGCAATGGTCAGCGTGCTGTCGGTACCGGTATCCTTAGCATCCAATGAGTCATAACGGGCAAAGAGTTTGGTCTTCTTACCCATGGATGGCAGCTTGATATTGGCTACGACGTTATAGCCTGTACCATTGTCAAATTTTGTCGCCGCGGTACCGTCATCGGCCTGCAGGTACTGAGCACCGACCTGGAACTGGTCATTCTCCCACCAGGCATAGACAACTTCACGACTAGGATCATAGTTAGTATTCCCATCACGCTCGGTCTCTGAATGAGCAAAGGCACCGACATGGATGCCATTAGCATGCCATTCAACCCGGCCCATAATCGCTGAACCAGCACCATCTGGCGTATGCGTATAGCCCTCACCATTCATGTAGGAGACATAGTAATTGATCATGTCATTGGCCTTACCTGCCACGCTGATACCCAGGTCAGAAGAGGTCTCGGCTCCAACAGCATCAGTAAATGTCTTCTGGACATAACGATGGCCCCACAGCTTGGTCTGGATATAATCAACCAGTGGCGTGTGGTGCTGACCAAACTTAACGGTCATGTTGTCATTATAGTTATGCTGCCAGTAGGCATACTTGACGAAGACACTTTTGTCAGCAGCCTTTTGATCCAGGGTAATGCGGACCATGTCATTAGCACTCGGCATAAAACGGGTCTCAAAATAGGCACGAGTAAAGTGAAAACCACTAGCTGCATCATCTTCTGCAGTCGTTGCTAACCCATCTACAGATTGGAAATCAGCAAAGACCTTACCATTAACCTGCAGATTATCACCTACCTTCGTCGCATGCGCAGGTACTGCGCCTATTACCATTGCTGTTGCCAGGCTGCCCAACACGGCCTTTGATATTTTCGACATCTTTTTTCCTCACTTAACGTTATTGTTTTAAATCAAATCGTTTTGCGCGTCACAATATATCATTTTGTAAAAAAAATCATGAAACGCTTCTGTTGTAATTCTGATCTAACCCGGCCCCGATACACGTCGGGACTTGGCTTGATTAATGAGCTACTCTTCCAGGCCCTTTAAAATTTTGTTAACGACCTTACCGGGTAACGGGATATAGCCATCCTTGATCACAACCTCCTGACCAGTCTTGGACAGGACCATCTTCAGAAACTCCAGCTCTTTTGGCTGCAGTGGCTTGTTCGGATGCTTGTTGACATAGACATAAAGAAAGCGTGACAGAGGATAATCACCCGAGATTGCATTATCCGGTGTAGCGGCGACAAAGCCCTTGCCCGCCTTCTTCGCCAATGGCACAGCACGGACACCTGATGTCTTATAGCCAATACCCGAGTAGCCAATACCATTGATTGAGCTGCTTACCGATTGAACCACTGAGGCTGAACCCGGCTGCTCATTAACAGAATTTTTATAATCACCCTTACACAGCGCCTTTTTCTTGAAGTAGCCGTAGGTACCTGACACTGAGTTACGACCATAGAGCTGAATAGCCCGACCAGCCCATGAACCGGTCAATCCTAATTGCCCCCATTTTTCAATCGAGTTATCGCCACCACATTTCCGCGTCGACGAAAAAACTGCATCAACATCAGTAATAGTCAAACCCTCAATCGGGTTATCTTTATGGACATAGACAGCTAGCGCATCGATAGCAACAGGAATCATCGTCGGCTTATAACCAAATTTTTTCTCAAAGGCCTCGATTTCCTTATTCTTCATCTTGCGACTCATCGGACCCAGGTTTGATGTTCCTTCAGTCAGCGCTGGTGGTGCAGTTGAAGAGCCCGCTGCCTGAATCTGGATATTGACATTCGGATAGAGGCGCTTGTATTCCTCGGCCCAGAAGGTCATCAAATTTGCCAGCGTATCGGAACCGACACTTGACAGATTACCAGAGACACCACTGGCTTTATGGTACTCAGGTACATCACTATCAACATTGACTTTGGCCATCACAGATGATGACAAGGTAAAACTCGCTGCCAATAAAGCCGTTAAAATCGGTCTGGCTGAAATCATAACTCCCCCATTACTTGGATTGGATTGGATTGGTTTTAATTAAGTACGCGGCGTAATTTACGCAGCAATTGTTACAGTTTTATGACATAAGCATGAAATAATGATGACAGGCTGTAATAAAGACTTGGTATAGCCATAAGACCAGACCATTACAAATCCACTCTGTTTATTAACAATCCGTTACAACCTGATGATTAGGCTAGCATTGCGCCCGGGAGGTCATTTGATTTGCAGTAATCTCGGTCAATGATTGTGACACGGGCCATATCACCCGCTCTTCAGGAAACACGCACCGGAAAGTACTACCCACATTAAGCTGGCTGCGTATCTCCAGCCTCGCATCATGGTGAGCCAGTACGTGCTTAACAATGGCCAATCCCAGCCCCGTACCGCCCTGTTCACGCGATCGACCACTATCAACTCGAAAGAAACGTTCAGTCAACCTTGGAATATCATGAGCAGGTATGCCATTACCTGTATCAGACACTTCAAAGACTGCCTGACTACCCTTTACCGACCACTTCACTGTTATTGAGCCATCAGCGGGGGTATATTTAATCGCATTGGTAAACAGATTTGAAAAAGCACTGTACAACTCCTGCTCATCGCCTTTTAAACACAAATCATCCTGAACAATAACCTTAATCTGCTGCTGGACATCCGCTAGGCCCATTAACTGATTATGCATATCCGCCAACTGGGTGGGGACAACCACCTTATTCAAAACGGCATTATGGTTGGCAACCTCGAGTCGTGATAGTAGCAACAGGTCATTGACAATATTCTTCATCCTGTTGGCCTGTTGCCCCATTTGGGCCAGGGCATCATAGTGACCTAGTCGATCAATATCTTCCTCCTGGTCCAGGGACATTGCCTCGATATAGCCACTAATAACCGTAAGTGGCGTACTCAACTCATGGGAGACATTTGCAACAAAGTCCTTTCTGACCTGTTCAAGGTGACTCAGGCGGGTTATATCACGCACCACTAATAACCGTTGTTCTGAACCATAGGGAATCACATAGACCAACAGGATTTGATCATCCTGAAAAGGCGAAGGCAACTCAAGGGGTTCAGTATAGTCTCCCGACCTAAGGTAATCATTAAAGGTCGGGTGTCGAATCAGGTTGTCGATACGCTGGCCAATATCAGCCTTGGTCCGCAGGCGTAACAGGGACTTGGCCGTATCATTAAACCATTCAATGGAAGCATCAGCCTGCAAGACAACAATGGCATCAGGTAAAGCGGCGGTCAGCTGCCTAAAGCGCTTCAGATATCCAGCAAGACGCTGCTTTCTCTTGCGATGCTTGGTCCGGAGCCGTATATTCTGATAGTAGACCTCACCCCAGACACCACCAATATCAGAGGGGATAGCCTGTTTATCACTGAACAACCAGCTGACATATCTTATGAACTGAACAAAATGCCAAATTAAAAAAACAAAGACACCAAAAACCAGGCAATAATTGATTGATCCAGTAAGCAAACCGGCCATGCCACTGACCAGTAAGATTAGAAATAACCGCGGTATTTCACCACGAAATGGACTGGTATTCATTATTAACTGAGCGATTTAGCGGAAAATCGATAGCCAAAACCACGCACCGTCTGCAAATGTCTGTCATAATCCATTGCTGCCAACGCCTTTCGTAGTCGCCGAATATGCACATCGACCGTTCGCTCCTCGACATATACATTCTGGCCCCAGACTTTATCCAGTAAGGCACTCCGACTGTGGACGCGCTCGGGATTTGTCACAAAATACTCCAGTAGCCGAAATTCTGTCGGGCCCAGGGTAACTTCCTGAGTTGCAATCGTAACCCGATGTTGCTCGCGATCCAAATGTAATTCACCGAACACAATTGGTTCGGCCGCTGGCGGACCATAGACACGCCTCAAAACAGCACCAATTCTAGACTGTAACTCTTTGATAGAAAATGGTTTTGTTACATAATCGTCAACACCGGCATCAAAGCCATTAAGCTTGTCATATTCTTCGGCCCTGGCCGTCAACATGATAATGGGTAAGTCCTTCCAGGCCGGTTCACGCCGCACCCGCCGCACAAATTCAATACCACTTATATCCGGTAACATCCAGTCTAGCAGGATCAAATCAGGTTGTTGTTGACCCAGTTGCTCATAGCCCTGTTGAGCATTGACGGCCTCGGTAATCTGGTAATCCTGGCCCTTTAATGCAAAGCGCAACATATCGCGTACGGCACCCTCATCTTCGACCATTAATATCCTGACAGTCATAGCTTTTCCCAATGAAATACATTAAGAGCATAAGTGTCAATTATTACATCATTATGACAGCCCGATGATAACAAACCCTGAACACCCATCATCGTAACTGGCTGAAGGCATTACAGGACCGAGGCATCCTGATGTAACACCTCAAGCAGGTTAACCATGTCAGCAGGGAGATCGGCCTCCCACATCATCTGGGTATCAGAAAAAGGATGCAGCAACTCTAACCGTGCAGCATGCAGGGCCTGGCGGCGAAAACAATGCAATTGCTCACTTAGGGCTTCCGTACACGCCGAAGGTACTCGTAGGCGCCCACCATAGATGGGATCCCCCAGCAGTGGATAGTGGATATGCGCCATATGAACTCGAATCTGATGAGTGCGTCCGGTCTCCAGTTGAACACGAATAAGGGTATGGGCTCGAAACCGTTCAATTACCCGGTAATGGGTTACAGCCTGGCGACCGTTATTTACCACCGCCATGCGTAACCGTTGTTGGGGATGTCGTCCAATCGGGGCATCAATAGTCCGACCCGCAGTCATAACACCCTGGGCAACAGCGACATATTCTCGCTTAACCTCCCGGCGCTGCATCATATCAATCAGTGCCTTATGCGCTGCGAGGGTACGGGCGATAATGAGCAGACCGCTGGTATCCTTATCCAGGCGATGCACCACGCCAGCTCGCGGCACCATGGCCAGTTCGGGTCCATAATGCAGCAGCGCATTTACCAAAGTACCTGTACGGTTTCCCACCGCCGGATGGACAACCAACCCGGCCTGTTTATTAATCACCAGTAAATGTTCGTCTTCGTAGATGATATGCAGTGGAATGGGCTCAGCCCCCCACTCACCCTGGGTCTCTATAAGAACCTGGATGTAAACAGATTCACCACCAAAGACCTTATCCCGTGGACGCCTTGAGACACCGTCAATGCGTACCCGGTCATCTTTAATCCACTGCTGGATTCGGGCCCGCGAATAGTCAGTAAACAGGACAGCAAGCACCCGGTCGAGCCGTTGGCCAGCCAGCTCATCAGGAACAGTCGCCGTTAATTCAAGCTCATTTGTCATTTATGCCCCGTTGATTGATCATATTTGTCTTTACGCGCCTATCATCTCATAATTAGAGCCTATTGAAGATATTAGACAAGGCCGTTGATCGACCTTTTATAAGGACATTGGCTTATGCGTCGGCATAGTGTAAAGATGTACAGAACAAGAACAACAGGACGATTATCACAATGACCACTTCACTCCCCCAATCACTAAGACTCGCTCGACATTTGATCGGTCTAGTATTAATTGCAGTGCTGACAGGATGTGCAACAACCTCTACTGTCGATAATGAACAGATGGCGCGAGATACCGCAGAAAAAATTTATGCCAATGGACGATCAGCATTATTGGGGCAGGATTACCAGTCAGCTAGCCAGTACTTTAAAAAACTCGAGGCCAACTACCCGGACAGCCCGTATAACCAACAAGCACAAATGGAACTGGCCTATGCCTACTTCAAGGCGGGTGATTTCAGCGCCTCAATTGCAACTTCCGAGCGACTGATTCGAAACTACCCCGAAAACGACAATCTGGACTACTCACTTTACCTTAAAGCACTGGCCAGTTTTGAACAGGCCAGCCAATTAATAGCTCATTCACAGGATAGTGAAAATTCAATCCTGGCTGCCCAGACAGCATTACGAAATTTCAATGATCTGACCACACAGTTCCCTCAGAGTAAATATCAACAGGATGCCGACAAACGGATAGATTATCTCCAGGAACAGTTAGCCCAGTATGAAGTTACTGCGGCTCGTAATGCGATCGAACAGGGGAACCACGCAAGTGCAGTAGTTCATGCCCGTAATGTTGTTGAAAATTATCCCCAGACCCGAAGTGCTGCCGATGCCCTGGCGATCGTTGATATGGGCTATGAGATCATGTCTTTGGGACAGGCCCCTAACAACGGGGTTGACACGCCCACCCCGCAGACTACAGAAGAACCTGACCTGGAATCCACAGCCATGTTTACCAATATCGCTGTAGCAACTGAAGCAGCCTCATCAGCCATGAATACAGTCGTTGCACAGCAAACAACCACACAGGATTCAATGGCAGATACGATAGCAGAGGCATCAACCACGACAGCAACACCCACCGTAGCAGATAGTCCGGCAATCAAATCAGGTGTACAAGCAGAAATCAAACCGGCAATTACTCTGACAGGGGCTCAGTCGAGCAACTGGTTACTCCAGCAACCATCCGATCACTATAGCGTCCAGCTGATCAGCACCCATAGTGACGACACGCTAAGTGAGTTTATCAGGCATCATCAGCTTGAAGATCAGGTCGCCTATTATCGCAAACAGGTAAACGGCAAAACCTGGCATACCCTCGTCTATGGTGTCTTTAGCTCCATTGAAAATGCCCGAACTGCAATTACTGGTCTACCCGACTCTATTCAATCAGGTAAACCCTGGGTCGTCAGCATGGCAACCATTCAGAATGCGATAAACACCATTGGCAATAACAACTGAGAATTCTATGAATACCGCAAACCGGCTGCCCCCCTTCCTGGCAAATATAACGAAAGGCCTGCTATTGACCTGCATGATACTGGTCTTAATTTCATGTGCTGGAGTCAATACCGAAGACGAAAAAATTAGCGCACACCTGCTATACCAGCAGGCTCAGGAAGCCCTTGCCGATAAAAACTTTATTCTGGCAACAGAAAAGTATGAAAAGCTGGAAGTCGACCACCCCTTTAGTGCTGAAAATCGTCAGGGGCAAATAGATATTTTCTATGCCTATTACAAGGCTGAGGAACCCGATTCGGCAATCGTCGCCGCCAACCGGTTCATCAAACTCTACCCACGTCACCCTAAAGTGGACTATGCCTATTATATTCGTGCCCTGGTTAATTTTAACCGAACCCGAGGCACATTAGACGATATGTTCAAACTCGATCCTGCGATCAGAGACCCACATACGGCGGAGGAATCGTTCCAGAATTTTGTCGAGCTTATTGAGCGTTTTCCAGATAGTATCTACCGGGACGATGCAATACAACGCATGGTGCATCTACGCAATTACCTCGCACGCCATGAACTGTATGTCGCCCGCTATTATCTGAAACTGCAAGCCTATGTGGCTGCCGTCAATCGCAGTAAATTTATCATTGAAAACTATGCTCAATCACCATCGATTCTGCAGGCTCTAGATATTATGGCCCAGGCCTATCAGGAACTCGGACTGAATGATCTTGCCGCACAGACCCGCCTTGTCCTGAAAACTAATTTATCTACCCCCTCCGAACAGGAAAGATTTGCCTCGGATGATGAAGGAGCCTGACGTGAATAAAGTGGAGATTATCTAAATGTGGGATTTTTTTGAAACCGTACGCCATCGACACTCAGTCCGCAGCTATCAGGCAACCGCTATCGAAAAAGAGAAATTACACGCTATTTTAGAAATGGCCTGTGCGGCACCATCAGCCGGTGATCTGCAATCCTATCAGATCATTGTTGTAACAAAGGAACAAACTCGCCATGAGTTACGACAAATTGCGGATGATCAACCTTTTATTTCAGAAGCCCCTGTTAGTCTGATTTTTTGTGCAGATACTCAACGCTCAGCGGCAAAATTTGGTGACCGGGGCAGCCAGCTCTATGCCATTCAGGATGCCACTATTGCGGCCACATTCGCTCAACTTGCCACGGTTGCCGCTGGCATGGCCTCAACCTGGATAGGTTATTTTGACGAACAGAAACTTACTTCACTACTTGATCTTGCTGCTGGATTAAAGCCTATAGCCATGTTGAGTATTGGTTATCCGGCAGAACTCCCCGAGCCCAGTTCACGACGACAGATGACCGAGGTCATCAAGACCATCGATTAAACGTTTAAACACGCCAGGGACACCTTATTGCCCCCTGGCTATTTCATATAATTCCTGCAGTGTAGCTGACAATAACGGCCAGCTACTGGTTCAGCGGCGATCGCTTTTCCGTCCAGATTAAGTCAGCTACTTGCTACAAAGCGGCATCATCTTCTTCACCGGTACGAATCCTGATAACCCGCTGTATGTCACTGACAAATATTTTCCCATCGCCGATCTTGCCGGTACTCGCCACCTTGGTTATGGCCTCAATACAGTTGTCCAGTTGATCGGCACTAATAACTACCTCGATCTTTACCTTGGGCAGAAAATCCACCACATATTCGGCACCACGATACAATTCAGTATGGCCCTTCTGTCGCCCAAAGCCTTTAACCTCTGTCACTGTCATCCCCATAATACCTATATCTGACAGGGACTCGCGCACATCATCCAGTTTGAAAGGTTTAATAATTGCTTCGACTTTTTTCATGATAAGACTCCTGCTAGTCATTAATTTAATTATGCCTGTTCTTTATACCCGGAGGTAATTGGATAACGACGATCACGACCAAAGGCCTTTCGGCTTATACGCACACCTGGCGGGGCCTGACGACGTTTATATTCATTCTGGTTTACCAAGCCGACGATCCGCCTGACTATATCCACTTTAAAACCTGCCCGGATAATCGTTTCGGGCGCCTGATCAAGTTCGATATAACGCTCCAGAATAGGATCCAGAATCTCATACGGTGGCAACGAATCCTCATCCTTCTGATCGGGCGCCAGTTCGGCCGAGGGTGGCCGCGTAATAACCCTGTCCGGGATGATATCGCCTACTTTTGAACGCTGATTTACAAAGCGAGCAAGTCTGTATACCAGGGTCTTGGGGACATCCTTTATCGGAGCATAACCACCCGCCATGTCACCATAAAGCGTAGCATAACCGACCGACATCTCGCTTTTGTTACCCGTCGTCAAAACCATATAACGTTTTTTATTCGAGATTGCCATCAGGATCACACCACGGCAACGGGCCTGTATATTTTCTTCGGTAGTATCAACCGGCAGGCCGGCAAACTCATCGTGCAGACAGGTCATGAAGCTATCAAACACTGGCTCAATCGAAATCTCCCGATAATTAACCGCCAGTGACTCTGCCTCTACCCGAGCGTCCTCAAGACTCATGCTGGCGGTATAGCGAGATGGCATCATTACAGCTTCCACCCGATCTGGGCCGATGGCATCAACAGCAATCGCCAGCGTCAGTGCCGAATCGATACCTCCCGATAGACCGATGACAACACCGGCAAATCCATTTTTCTCGATGTAATCACGCACTCCAAGCACCAGGGCTTGATAGATGCTCTCTTCTTCACACAATATTTCCGGACTATGGCCCGGTAATGTCTGCAAACGATAGTTAACATTTTCATCAACACTAACCGTTGAAAGCTGCTCTACAAAGGGAGGTAACTGATAACAGACCTCCCCGGTTTCATCCATGACAAAGGAATCACCATCGAAAACCAGTTCATCCTGCCCCCCCACCAGATTGACATAGACCAGTGGCAGGCCAGTAGCAATTACTTGCGGGCGAATGACATCAACCCGGTCTTTGCGTTTATTGACATGAAATGGTGAGGCATTAAGACTGATCATCATCTGGGCGCCCACCGCGGCTGCCTGAACCATTACATCCATCTGCCAGACATCTTCACACAGGGATAACGCCACATTTATACCGGCTATTTCGACAACACAGGCCTTTTTACCGGCGGTGAAATAACGCTTTTCATCAAACACACTATAGTTGGGTAGACACTGTTTAAAATAACTGGCCTTTATAACACCATCGCGAATAACCAGAACGGCATTAAATAAAAGCTCTCCATCCCGAACCGGAGCACCAAAGATAATATCAATACCAGTCACGGTATCTGCCAGCAGATGAATAGCATGCTGGACCTGAGTATGAATATCAGGCCTTAATAACAGATCTTCGGGTGGATAGGAGGTCAAACTCAACTCAGGAAAAACAATGGCCTGAGCTTGCTGGTGATCACGCGCCAGCAGAGCTGAATCAATCATACGCTGACAATTAGCGTTGATATCACCGACGAGGAGATTGATCTGGGCAATCGTTAAACGCACTGAGCTTTACTAACTTTATATTGAGGGAAATTCTGATATCAATACAGACATGTCAGAGGTGCAACTCATCAGACAGAATTGATGACACCTCTGACATAGTTTCATTTACCTGAAAATCTATCTAGAACGGGATATCATCATCAAAGTCATCGGCCGCCATTTCTACGGCCGGCTTCTTGCTGGCACCACTGCTCTGTTGATAGGAATCGGATTCACTAGAACTGGCACCACCACTGCCACCCTTACTATCCAGCATCTGCATTTCATTGGCAACTATCTCGGTGGTATAGCGATCCTGACCAGAATTTTTATCTTGCCACTTACGGGTGCGCAGACTCCCTTCAATATAGACCTTACTACCTTTTTTCAGGTATTCACCGGCTATCTCGGCCAGGCGGTTGAAGAATACGACATTATGCCATTCGGTTCGCTCCTGGCGATCACCAGACTGCTTATCCTTCCAAGTCTCTGAAGTTGCAATAGTTATATTTGTTACCGCCGAACCACTGGGCATATAACGTACTTCCGGATCTTTACCAAGATTGCCGATCAGGATTACCTTATTTACACCTCTAGCCATTTCACACCCCTCGTTAACTTACGCTGTCTTTATTAATTCACTTATCATCTATTACGGTATCGGACCTTCAGATTCGCCTGAATCTAATAGCTGGGACAAGCCCGGCAGAATCTTACCGTTCTAAGCTACCCTATATATTGTCATGGTAGTAACGTTGATAGCTTGTGCCTATCTTAGCTGATCCAGACATACTGATCCAGATATACCCAGTCAGCTCATTTTACATCAGCTGATTGATCGGATTGGTAATGGCTAAAGGTCTCTAGCGCCTGCCTATCGGCTACGCGGCTGTCAATTTTCAGATACACGGTACCCTCTTCATCGACAATTGTGACCTCATGGACACCTGCCATTACCTCTAGCTGAGATTTTATATCTACTTGTTTTGATTCACTTAAATGACCAGTATGGATCATGAAGTTGCTCAGATAACGGGGGGTCTCCATTGTAGCCGCCAGTATGACCCAGACCAATGCCATAACGGCACAAAGGATAAAGACCGCGTGCAGGCCAATCATGCCATAGATAGCACCACCGGCGAGCCCACCAACAAAGGCGCCACTGAATTGCGACGTTGAGTAGACCCCCATGGCCGTGCCTTTTTTATCGGCAGGGGCAAATTTCGCTACCAATGAGGGTAAAAGTGCCTCGAGCACATTGAAGGCCAGAAAAAACACCAATAACATCAGAAACAGCCCAACAACTGAATCATAAAATACCGCAAGCCCCAGTTGACCCAGCATGATCAGGGAGATAGCGCCAACATAGACCTGCTTAATATGGCGATATTTTTCAGCCAGCACCACCAGCGGTACCATAAATGCCATCGAGATCAATAGCACCGGCAGGTAGATATGCCAGTGATCTGCCACCGCGATACCCGCGTAGTCCTTCAGCGCAAAGGGTAAAACCACAAAACTGGCAGTCAGGATCATATGCTGGACAAAGACCCCCGCATCCAGTCGCAATAACTGGGAATCTGTAAGAACAGCTCGAAAGTACTCTCTGACAGGCTCAGCGTCACGATGGACAATGCTCTGATTCGGCTGCGGCACGGCAAAATGCAGCATAAAAATACCACCAAAGGCAAGGATGGCTGTCAGCCAGAAGATCCCCTGCACCCCGATCCAGTCATGCAGCACGGGACCCAGTACCAGAGATAACGCAAAGGAGACGCCAATACTCATACCAATAACAGCCATGGCCTTGGCACGATGCTCTTCCCGCGTCAGATCAGCGGTCAGGGCCATAATAGCCGCGGCTATGGCACCACTGCCCTGCATAGCCCGACCCAGGATGACGGTAATAATGCTATCAGCATTAGCGGCAACAATACTGCCCAGGGCAAAGATCAGCAGACCCAGGGTAATGATTGGTTTACGCCCAAAACGATCGGATAACATACCAAAAGGTATCTGAAACAGCGCCTGAGTCAGACCATAGGCACCTAATGCCAAACCGAGCAGGATCGGTGTCGTATGCTCCAGCTGATGGGCATAGAGTGAAAACACCGGCAGGATCATAAAGAGCCCCATCATTCTCAACGAATAAATACTTGCCAATGAATAGCTGGCCCGGCGCTCAAATGAGGTCATGTTCTGTTCTGTCATTACAGCTTTGCCTTGTCTGAACAAAAAGACGTATATTATCAGGTTATCCTGTTAACCTCATAACCCTGTAAGCAGTAATCATGAAAAAACATAGGTCTTGCCCCCGACATTCCCCTGTAAAAAATAGGCAATTAGGATCATCAATCGACATGATTGTAATGATATCTCTCATTCAAGCAGATAAAGTAGCATAAGCGAAACCAACGACATGGAAACCATACGGATACGCGGGGCTCGCACCCATAATCTGAAAAATATCGACATCGAACTACCGCGGGATAAACTCATTATTATTACCGGTCTGTCAGGATCCGGTAAATCATCACTCGCCTTTGATACGATCTATGCCGAGGGCCAACGTCGCTATGTAGAGTCCCTGTCCAGCTACGCGCGTCAATTCCTGTCAGTCATGGAAAAACCGGACATTGACCATATTGAAGGACTATCCCCGGCAATCTCCATTGAGCAGAAGACCATCTCACATAATCCGCGCTCAACCGTCGGTACCGTAACAGAGATCCATGATTACCTGCGCCTGTTATTTGCCCGCGCTGGCGAACCACGTTGTCCCGAACATAAAACCCTCCTTCAGGCCCAGACCATTAGTCAGATGGTTGACCATATCCTGGCGCTACCTGAAGGCAATCGCATGATGTTGCTGGCTCCTGTTATTCAGGAACGTAAAGGTGAGCACGCTGTACTTCTGACTGAACTGCGTAGCCAGGGGTTTATTCGTGCCCGTATTGACGGTACGGTTGTCGAACTTGATCAGGCACCTGTACTGGAACTGAAAAAGAAACATACCATTGAGGTCGTTATCGATCGCTTCAAGGTCAGGCCTGATATCCAGCAACGCCTGGCAGAATCCATTGAGACAGCACTTCATCTCAGCGAAGGCCTAGTCAAGGTCGCCAATATGGATCTATTATCAGAACCCGACCTGGTATTTTCCGCCCGTTTTGCCTGTAATGTCTGTGGCTACAGCCTGGCAGAAGTTGAGCCCCGACTGTTTTCATTTAACAACCCGGCCGGTGCCTGCCCCTACTGTGATGGACTAGGTGTCATGGAATTTTTTGATCCCAAACGCGTTGTCCTGCACCCTGAGATGAGCCTGACATCTGGCGCTGTCCGGGGCTGGGATACCAGAAACCTCTATTATTCACAACTGCTCAATGCCTTAGCCCTGCATTATGAATTTGATATCGATATCCCGTTCGAAGACCTGCCAGACAATGTCAGACAGATAGTCCTGTACGGTAGTGGCGATGAGACTATAGATTTCAGTTACTGTAATGAACGTGGTGATATTCGTCATCGCCGACATGTCTTTGAAGGTGTTTTGCCCACGATGGAACGGCGCTACCGTGAGACCGAGTCACAAGCTGTCAGAGAAGAACTGAGTCGTTATGTCTCCCATCAACCCTGCCCGGACTGTAATGGATCGCGACTTAAACGCGAGGCCCGTAATGTCTTTATAGATGAATACTCCCTGCCTGAGGTAGCCGCTATGCCGGTTGGTCATGCACAGTCATTTTTTGACTCATTAGAACTACCAGGCAATCGTGGTCAGATTGCAGCACGAATCATAAAGGAGATCGGTCAACGACTAACATTCCTCGTTAATGTCGGGCTGGATTACCTCTCGCTGGATCGTACTGCCAATACCCTGTCTGGCGGGGAGACCCAGCGTATAAGACTTGCCAGTCAAATTGGGGCCGGTCTGGTTGGGGTGATGTATGTACTGGATGAACCTTCCATTGGACTCCATCAGAGAGATAATGAACGCCTGTTGAACACCCTCAATTACCTCCGCGACCTCGGCAATACCGTTATCGTGGTTGAACATGATGAGGATGCTATCCGGAGTGCCGACCATGTTATCGATATTGGTCCTGGTGCGGGGATCCACGGGGGCCAGATTATTGCCCATGGCACACCCGAGATGATCATGGCATCCCCTGACTCATTGACCGGTCAATATCTCTCTGGTCGCCTGCAGATACCGATTCCCGAACAACGGACACCGGTGGATGAAGGACGCCAGATCAGGATAATAAAAGCAAGTGGTAATAATCTCCGTGGCCAGGATATTGCCATCCCGGTTGGGCTGATGACCTGTGTCACTGGTGTCTCTGGATCGGGCAAATCAACACTCATCAATGATACGCTCTATCGCCATGCCGCTATTGCCCTGAATGACAGTAGTGAAGAGGCCGCACCGTGTGAACAAATCACCGGGCTAGATCACTTTGACAAGGTCATCAACATTGATCAAAGTCCAATCGGTCGTACGCCAAGATCCAATCCAGCGACCTATACTGGCCTGTTTACGCCCATTCGTGAACTGTTTTCAAATACCCAGGAGGCCCGTTCTCGAGGGTATACCCCAGGGCGCTTCAGCTTTAATGTCAAGGGCGGTCGCTGTGAGGCCTGTAAGGGTGATGGAGTAATTAAGGTAGAGATGCATTTTCTACCCGATATCTATGTACCCTGCGATATATGTAAGGGCAAACGCTATAACCGCGAAACCCTGGACATTAAATACAAGGGTAAGAACATTCATGAAGTGCTGGAGATGTCGGTCGAAGAGGCCCATCAATTTTTTTCAGCGGTGCCAGTGATCGAACGTAAACTCGCAACCCTGCTTGAAGTTGGCCTCAGCTATATTTGTCTCGGACAGAATGCCACAACACTGTCAGGTGGTGAGGCCCAACGGGTTAAACTATCACGCGAACTCTCAAAACGAGATACCGGTTCGACCTTATACATACTCGACGAACCAACAACTGGTTTACATTTTCATGATATCCAGCAGTTACTACTTGTGCTTCATCGCCTACGAGATCATGGCAACACCATTGTCATTATCGAACACAATCTAGACGTTATTAAAACAGCCGACTGGTTAATCGACCTGGGACCGGATGGCGGCGACAAGGGTGGCGAGGTAATTGCTGTAGGCACACCTGAAGCGGTCAGTAGCATTATCAGTTCACATACTGGACACTTTCTGAAACCAATTCTCGAACTCAAACAGTCCTTTGCCCAAAATGCCTAACGATTATTTAGTAGAGAACGTTTATGAACAGACATAAGCTCACCCTATTCTCTCTCCTTCTTTCTTTGTCGGCACCATTAATGGGTTTAGCGGCTGAACCAGTAACATCCACGGTAACACTACCTGATATGGGTGAGGCTATCGACAGTCTGGTTTCTACCCGTCAGGAGGACCAGCTTGGACTGGCGTTTATGCGTAACGTCCGTCATTCACTCCCGCTCATGGATGATCCGCAGATAACCCGTTACATCAATATACTGGGACAGCGACTTGCAACAAATAGTAGCCAACCACAACGCAACTTCCATTTTTTTGTGATTGATGACCCGGCTATTAATGCCTTTGCGGGCCCCGGCGGTTATATCGGCATTAATTCTGGACTTATCCTGGCAGCGCAACAGGAAGACGAACTGGCTTCAGTGATTGCTCATGAATTAGCCCATGTCACCCAGCGCCACCTGGCCCGGGCCTATGAAAACACCAAGGATATGAGCCTCCCAATGACTGCGGCAATTATTGCAGCAATTATCCTGGGTAATCAGTCCGGCATGGGACAACTAAGCGAGGCAACGATAGCAAGCGCCGCTGCTGGCAGTATTCAGAAACAGATTAACTTCACCCGCAGTAATGAACAGGAAGCCGATCGTATCGGTATGCAAATTTTATCGCGAACAGGTTATAGTTCCGATGCCATGCAACGTTTTTTTACTCGCCTGTTAAAAAACAATCAATATCAGGAAGATTCAGGACTGGAGTTTCTACGCACTCACCCTCTGACAATTAATCGTATTGCCGCCAGTAATATCCTGCCATTAACACCAGCAACTGAAAAACAGCCTGGCAATTCAACGACCACTGACTATTTTGCTGTGATGCAACATCGGATAAGGGTACTGGTTAGTAAGAACCCATCCCAACTCCAAGCCTATTATGATAGTCTCACCGCCCCAGATAATAATGCTAAATATGGTATCGCCGTAGCTGCAACGAAATTACGCCACTATCAACAGGCCAGGGATTTATTAACTACTTTAATTCATCAATTCCCGGATGACTTGAAATACAGTCTGGCCAATATAGAAAACGAACTAGCCAGTAGTCATACTGAAACAGCCTTGAGCCTGGTCGAAGATAAACTCAACCTCTACCCTGATGACACGCCTCTAATCCTGCTCTATGCCCGCGTACTATTAAAAGATGGGCAGGCACAGAAGGCAAGGGACCTGCTAAGAAAACATAGCCATAAAATTGAAGCCACTCCCCTGTTCTATTCTTTATTGTCAGAAGCCGAAGGAAAAAGTGGAAATATCACAGCCACTCATCAGGCCCTGGCTGAATATTATTTTCTCAATGGGGATAGCCAGGCTGCCTTGACTCAGATTGACTTAGCTCTGAAACAGGACGTAACGACGCCCGCCAATGACCTGGCTCGTATCGAGGCACGTCGAAAAGTGATACAGGAAACTATTGATCTGGAATCAAAACTCTAACTTCATTAGTACAACAGGTCTTCATTGCTGGCCATGATCACCGTTTTTAATTCATTACTCTTAACAGGCCAACATAACAGACTATCCATCCCGACAGCATGGTACTCCTGACGTAGATGCTCATCCGCTGACTCAATCAGGGCAATAATATGAATGTCATGATTGGCATCAACTGAATCGATCAATTCATCCAGGTGCCGCCTGGATGCCGCCGGGGTCAAGCCACGGCAATCAATCAGAATACAGCCATAATGATGACGACCAATAACAGATGCAAGCCTGTTGGTATCAACAATGTAATGAGCCGAGGCCTTGATTTTCTGCATTAAGTACGAAAGATGCCTGATCTCTACTTCATCCTGCAAGACCATCAGCACATGATTTCTTTTGGAAGAACGGCTATCTGCAAGGCTATGACGGGTAATTAGCGATCTATCTTCTTCAGCTAGATTCATTACCGCCACAATACATTCATAAAGTTGATTCTGACTGATCGGTGTTGACAGATATCCCGAGATACCCACCTTACGTACTTCTTCACTATCACCACGATAACCTGTTGTAGCTATCATAATCATACGTAAGGCGGCAATATGGTGATCAGCTCGTATATTTTTTGCCAAATCCAGACCACTACAATCCGGGAGCATCATATCAAAGATAACCAGGTCGAAAGGTTGATCCTGGTCCGTTGCCTGACGCAGTGCCTCAAGACCACGCTCTGGATCAGCAGCTAATGTTGTTTGCATTTGATAAGTAGCGAGTTGTTCATTGATAAACTCACTCCAGACATCCCGATTATCAATAACCAGGACCTTAAGATTAACCAGTTCATTCTGAAGACCCTGAGCTGCATCCTTTTCATCCTGTTTTGTAAGCCACAGGGTAAAAGAAAAGGTAGTGCCAACGCCAACCTCACTCTCAAGCTCAATCTCCCCACCCATCAACATGACCAATTTCCGCACAATGGCGAGGCCCAAGCCTATACTGCCTTTACTGGGGTCTCCCTGGCTAGAGACAGCCTCGCCGGAACCTTCAAGGATATTACGTTGTATGCGTGGTGATATGCCTATGCCCGTATCTTCAATTGAAAAGGTAATACCCACATCAGTTTCATTTTCGACCAGCTGTTCAAGCTTAATTGTAACTCCACCTTGAGTGGTGAACTTAATGGCATTTTCAACAAGGTTAACCAGCAATTGTCTAACTCGAGCAGGATCACCTACTATAGCCGTAGATACATTCGCATTAATTAAATAGGTCAGTTCCAGCCCCCGTTCTGCTGCGTTCGAACTCAACAACCGGCAGACGCCCTCAATGGTCTGCTCAAGATCAAATTCGACCTGCTCCAGCTCCATGTGCCCCGCCTCGAGACGTGAAAAATCGAGGATATCATTGACAATAGTAATCAGTGCGGAGCTCGAATTATGAATCTGGTGGGTATATTCACGCTGTTCTTTGTTTAACTTGCTTTCTTCTAGCAGATTAATCATTGAAAGCACCCCATTCATAGGGCTTCTGATCTCATGACTAATATTCGCAATGAAATCAAATTTTGATCGTGCAGCATCTAGCGTTGCCTGCTGCGCCATAAAAAGCTGCTCTTCTGCTAACTTTCTATCAGTAATGTCTCTGGCAATCCCAATAAACAGCCGTTGACCTTCGAGGATCATTTCACTAACATCCAGTTCCATTGAGAACGTATCACCATCTTTACGACGCCCGACGACCTCTCGTGCAGCCACCATCAGGTGTTTTTCACCCGTTTTAAGATAATCAGCAAGATAGTTATCATGCTGTTGCTGATCATGATCATTCATCAGAAGCTTGATATTTTCACCCACAACCTCCTGTTCTGAATAACCGAACATTTTTTCTGCAGTGGAATTGAAAGATTCTATATCACCTTTAGCATCGATAGTAATTATGCCATCACCGGCATTCTCAAGTATGGCATTAATTCGCCGTTCTTTTTCTCTTGACCCGACAGCCTGGTCTTCAGCATCATTCAGGGCCGCCTGTTTCTCTGAATATAACAGGGCCAGCTTTCTTGACATGGTGTTAAAGGCATTGGCTGTCTGAGCGAGTTCGTCCTCACCCTTCATGAATATCTGATAACCCATATTGCCTGACGCAATGCTACGTGCAGCATCGCGCAGGCTCTTTAACTGTCGGGCAAAATAATTGCCGAGGAAAATCGACATAAGTATAGAAAAACCCATACCGATGATCGCAATAGTCGATATTTGACGTTGAGCAGCCTCCATCACATCCTTGATTTCTGCCACTGACAGGCCTATTTCTACCCGCCCAAGAAAGGTACCATCTGATTCCGTAACACTGGCATAGGTATCAAACACGCCATCATCAACCTCATCGGTCATAAAATCATCTGCGAAGGGTCGATCAAGTAATAGTACATTTCCGGCTTCTGCCTGCTGGTCACCGGAAAAAATCCGCGCATAGAGAATACCTGGCTGACTAACAATAACCCTGGCTTCAGCTAGCATGCCCTCATAATTTCTATTTCTGACAGGGTCACGCAGGGCTACTGCAAATAGGGTTGCAACCGTTGTTGCACGTTTAGAGAGTTCTATCTCATTTGACAGGCGCAGAAAGTTGAGGCTGATCGATATCAAAATCACCAACAACAGGGCCTGGATAACGATAATACCCAGAATAATTTTCAGGCGAAATGACATGGCCACGCCTAGCTAATGGTTGCAAATGTAAGCGGTTATGCTATGCATTATTCAGCGGAATCGCAAGTAGAGAAATTCAAACCTGAAAGATACCTGGGGACCTGCAAATACAATGACTCATTAACCCGATCTGGCCTGTATGTATTTATCTACAATCCCCTGAATCTTGCCCACTGTAAAAGGTTTTACCATATAGCCATCAATCCCCAGGGCTATCGCCTTTTTTACAACATCGACGGTACTATGACCACTCACCATTGCCACAAATTGATCCGGTTTTACCGATTTGATCACAGCAATAGCCTCCAGCCCATCCATGTTTGGCATCTCGAAATCCATCCAGACAATATCAAAATCTGACTCTCTGCAGCGTCGCATCGCATCTACCCCATCGGCGAGAGTCTCAATCTGGACATCAAAGCGGGTACGTAATAACGACGATAGCAGATCGCGAGAAGCAATATCATCATCAACAATTAATACCGACAATTTTTGCATGGCCTTTGCCTTCTATTTTAATGGCATAAAAATAAATCAGGAAATCCATTAATCCTGATTGATAATTCGTGTACATTCAGCATTGAACAGATCGATATCCTCAGCGATAACTGTATTGATATCAGCCTTCAGTTTTGCTTCTGCAACTTTTGCAATTTCACCTAGTCGCTTGAAACCATAACCCGCTGAAGAACCCTTAAACTGATGCATTATCGATTTTACAGCCAGATGATCATTATCATTAAACACCGTCATCAGCTCATCCTGACGTTGTGGGAGGCCCTGAATAAACTTCCCCTTCAATGCCTCCAGTTCGACATCATCCTGAGATGTGTCAATCGCCTCACCCGACAGCAAATATTGAGATATCACGTCATAAAATCGTTGCTTAACAATCGGTTTACCGAGAAAATCATTACAACCTGCCTCCAGACAGCGCGTCTTATCCTCACTGCCAGCATTGGCAGTCAAAGCGATAATGGGGATAGTACATCCAATTTGACGTAACATATGGGTAGCTGTAGGTCCATCCATCTCTGGCATCTGCATATCCATAAGGATTAAATCATAATCTTCTTGTAGAGCGGCCTCCACCGCCATGGCCCCATTATCAACCAGGCTTACATCAGCCCCAAGACGATGCAGGTAATGCTCAATCAGGCGTTGATTATCCAGGTTATCATCAGCAACAAGGACTCGCCCCTGTAAAGACTGGATACGATCCTTCTGCTCATCTGCTTTTCGCGGTAATAATTGATCCACATCCTGTGCTGAACTCACCATATGATCAAAACAGGATATATCGGTTAGTATAGTTGCAGTAAATGTACTACCCTCACCCATCACACTATCAATGGTAATATCTCCGCCCATCATCCGCGTCAGCCTACGGGAGATATTCAGACCCAGCCCGGTACCACCAAATCGACGGGTTGTCGACTCATCAGCCTGAGTGAAACTTTCAAACAACATCTCATATTTATGAGGAGGAATTCCAATACCTGTATCCACAATGGCAAACTCGATTAAACCGGTTTCAGGTTCACAATGTACCTTCAATGTCACGCTACCCCTTTCTGTGAACTTGATGGCATTACTACATAGATTGATCAATACCTGTTTTAAACGGGTAGGATCGGTACGGATATTAGCAGGTAGTGGATAGCTAAACTGGAGTTTAAATAACAGGTGTCGATCCTGGGCGTGCAAGGTCATTAATCGTTCAATCTCGTTCAGAAGGCTGAACAGTGGCACATCCAGAACTTCAACGGATAATTTATCACTCTCTATCTTCGACAAATCAAGGATATCGTTAATAATCTCAACGACATGCTTACCTGTACGTAATATTGACGTGACCGCCTCTTCACGCTCCTGATCAGTCAGACCACCTTCATTTAACCATTCGGCGTAACCAATGACAGAAGCTAAAGGTGTCCTGATCTCATGACTCATATTGGCCAGAAAGCTACTCTTGGCAAGGTTAGCCCGTTCGGCCTGCTCTCTCGCCTCTTCCAGCTCAGCCGTTCGCTTGGCTACCATTATTTCAAGATTTCGATTTTGATCGTTAACATAGCCATATAACTCCTTGCTCTCAATAGCATTGGAGATATTTAGCAATAGCATAGAAAGATAATTCATATAGAGATCAGGTATTTCACTGGCATCCGCTGGCAAGATCCCCATAAACATACCACGTACCCGGGAACGAGTTGATAAGGCATGCAGGACGACAGTACCTTCACCCTCAGACTTTGGCATCAAACAGGAGCGTAACTGCGTCAGAGACCAGGCGAAATTACCTTCCTCAACATGATAATCAAATTCACGTTTTAACTGTTCCTCTGCTTCAGGTGGATCGCAGATCTTGATGCTAAAGTTATGATCATGTTCATCGACAAGATAAATTGCCATACCCCTGAAATCGTATAGCTTATTCAGGGCAAACATAACCTCGCGAAAGATATTCTCTTCGCCACCATCAGATCCGATCCTAATAGATGAGTCATTCAGTCCTGTACCAACCTCCAGGGCATAATTAACCCAGCGACTAATACCCTCCAGAAACTCGAGTCGAGATCCGCTCTTATGCTTCAATGCAGCCATCTTGAACCTCGAAATTCTCCGGGAATATTAATTGCACAGCATCCTCATATTGTTTGTGCAATTGATCAATCCCTGGCGGAAGAACACTGACAGGTAGTGCCAACATTGACCAGGCCTTTTCATCAACCGGTGGAATAATTACTTCCTGACCATCGACAACCTGTAGTGCACTCGCTACCACATCAGAAATATGCATCATAGCTGCATCAATACTGTTATAGTTACATTTGTCGGGATAGCGATGATAACGAGCCGCCTCAACCATATGTGAAGGTAACTCCCATTTCTTCAGTAATAACCCACCAACCTCGCAGTGATCAAAACCGAATACCTTTCGCTCGGCCACATCCAGTAGTAACTTGCGCTGCTTGGCATACCGAATCACATCCCAGTACGTCTTACCAAGCTGCATTAACATAATCAGGCGACCGATATCATGTAACAAGCCGGCAACAAAAAACCGTTCGATATTGGGTTCACGTCTATAGGTCGCCAGAATGCGCGACATGACGGCGCACCGAATACTATGGCGCCAGAAGGACATCATATTCTCTTTTTCTTCAGGTATACCATCAAACATATCAATTACTGATGTACTCAGGACGATATCGCTGATTTGACGAGTGCCGATTATAGTAATGGCTCGTGTAATGGTATCGACCCTGGAAGGGGCTCCATAAAATGAACTGTTAGCGATGCGCATTAGACGAGCTGTCAACCCCGTATCCTCACTGATGAGCTGACCAACATCACGGTTGGAGGTGCTGACATCTTCGACAATTTCTTTTAAGCGATAATAGATACTTGGAAGTGAAACCACGTCATGGGTTTTATCGACCAGGCATTGAGCCGTGATTTTATCATCCATGCTGGCCACCCAGTTTTTCAGCATATTCACGCACACAGATCTGGTAAAGCTCGGAGACAAAGTCGATTTCCATATCCAAGTGCGCAAATTTCAATTTCATTTCCGCTTCCGACTGGGACAGCAGTTCAGGACTAAGGTGCTCATATGCCTTTTTGGGAACACCATCTTCACCCGCATTGATATAGGCCTCAGTCAGCCCCCAGGTCCTGAAAATCTTCAAGTGTTTATCGGTTAAACAAACACCGGCGCAAAGGAGTACTCGCCCATTCATATGAACGGCATCTTCGGCCAGAACCATGCCAGGAACCAGATCATCCAGATTAACTCTTACAGCGGAATCACTCATATCTCTGACTAGCACCCTCACCCGACTATCGATTATTTATAGTTATAATGAAACAACGCGATTTAA
>CAZYTT010000010.1:0-29689 GCA_964650235.1 uncultured Gammaproteobacteria bacterium
TAACTACCTTTTATACTCGTTATAAACTGTGCAGCCTGACCCTGTATCGCATAGCCTCCTGCCTTATCTATCGGTTCACCGGTATACCAGTAGGCCTGACATTCCGCATCTATCAGGGTCCGAAAACAGACCTCACTACAACTGATTGCAGATCTCAGCTCCCCCTCTGTCGCCATTAGCGCCACAGCTGTCATCACCTGATGACAGCGACCCGACAGTAATTGCAACATGGCAATACCATCACCACTATCGACCGGTTTGCCCAGAATTCGCTGATCGATTATTACCGCTGTATCTGCCGCCAGGACTGGCATCGAACGATAGCCACTGGCCAGCGTTTCCCAGGCGGTTGTCGCCTTATCCCTGGCCAGACGCTCAACATAGTGCGCCGGCGACTCTGCCGCTGCCGGCGTCTCATCGATATCAATGGTGACGAGACTATATTTGACACCAATCTGCTCAAGTAATTCGCGCCGCCGTGGCGATGAGGAAGCTAGATAGATCATCCGCTGCTTTCAATCCCGGTGATAGGGGTGATTAACGCCAATACTCCAGGACCGGTACAACTGTTCGGCCAGCAGCACCCGTACCATCGCATGGGGTAATGTTAGTGTAGACAATGACCATAACAGGTCAGCATGCTGACGACAGCGATCATCCAGGCCATCGGGACCGCCAATCAATAGCGCAACATCGCGTCCGGAGTGTTGCCAATCGGTAAATTTTCCTGCCAGTTCCCGTGTCGTCCATTGACGCCCTCGTTCGTCCAGGGCAATGACAAGGGCGCCTTTAGGGATAGCCGCAATTAAGGCATCACCCTCCTGGGCAGCAATCCGCTTTAAATCGGCATTTTTACCCCGCTTCAGGGCAGGGATCTCGACCAGACGCAGGTGAAATTCAGCCGGGAGACGGGTAGCAAAGGCCATGTAACCCTGGGTAACCCAGCCGGGCATTTTTTGGCCAACCGCGATCAGGACGATCTGCATCTAATAATCCCACAGACAATAATGAACAGTCACAAGATCAGCAATAACCTGAACGCCACCTGCTAACCTTCATTGTCGACAGCCGAAGAAACATCAACTGACCACAATTTCTCAATTTGATAAAACTCTCGAATAGCCGGCGTCATTATATGAACAATGACATCACCCAGATCGACGAGGCCCCATTCACCACTATCAGCACCTTCAACGCCCAAAGGTCTCAATCCTGCCGCCTTGGCTTTCTCAATCACGCTATCCGCCAGGGCCTTTAGATGACGGCTTGAATTCGCGCTCACTACTATCATGTAGTCAGTAATACTCGTCATCTCATGGACATTAAGCACCGTCATATCGACCGCCTTCAGGTCTTCAAGTGCATTAATAGCGAGCTGTTTAATCTGTTCTGTTTGCATGGTAATACCGGTCCTGTAACTGCTTATGTCTTAACACTATATAAGTGTTGTTGTTGAATATATATCGAGACATCATCGGGTACCAGATAACGGACACTGTTACCCAGCGCTAACTGCCCCCGAATAGCCATCGAAGAAATCTCCAGCTGGGTTACCGGGCAGCGCAGGATACAGCCATTAAATCGGGTCTGCAGCTCAGCCGGATCGCTCACCTGGTGTTGATGCAGATACGTCATCAACTCATCATTGAAAACCCTGGGACTACCCGGGCGCTCGGCTACGACAATATGTGCCAATTCAAGCAGCCGGGTCCATCGGTACCAGCCAGCTAATTGACTAAAAGCATCCCCTCCGACAATCAGACAAACTGACTGAGCTGTCTCCTCGGCTCGCACTGATGCCAGGGTATCAACCATATACGAGGGACCGTCGCGTAATAACTCGCGCTGATCAATGACAAATTCTGCCTGCCCGGCGGTCGCTCGTTCCAGCATGGCAACCCGTTGATCATCTCTGGCCTGGGGCATGGCACGATGAGGTGGCTGACGACAGGGGACAAAACGGACTTCATCTAGACCCAGCTGTTGATAGAGCTCGAGCGCGATCCGCAGATGGCCATTATGCACCGGGTCAAAGGTCCCACCAAACACAGCAATCATAGCGACCTCCCGGCAACTTTCCGGTCGATGACCTCCAATCGATTACTCGCGAATATGACCGTCTCCCAGCACGATATACTTCTGCGATGTCAGGCCTTCCAGGCCCACCGGGCCTCGGACATGCAGACGATCAGTACTAATACCAATCTCGGCACCGAGACCATATTCAAAACCATCAGCAAACCGTGTCGAGGCGTTAACCATGACCGAACTGGAATCAATTTCACGCAGAAATCGTTGGGCCCGGCCAAGGTCTTCAGTCAGAATTGACTCCGTATGACTTGAGCTATGTTGATGGATGTGCTCTAGGGCATCATCCAGATCGGCAACGACCCTGATCGACAAAATCGGTGCCAGATATTCAGTATCCCAGTCAGCGGCTGTAGCACTAACGATTCCAGGCAGGATGATGCAGGTCTGTTCACAACCACGTAGTTCGACTCCGGCCTGCTGATACTTCTGCGCTAGGGCTGGCAATACAAGTGGGGCCACAGCACTGGCTACCAGCAGGGTCTCCATGGTATTGCAGGTGCCATAACGTTGGGTCTTGGCATTAAAGGCAACCCTGATTGCCTTCTCCAGATCGGCCTTGTCATCAATATAGACATGACAGACACCATGCAGATGCTTGATGATGGGTATCAATGAATCCTGCATAACCCGCTCGATCAACCCCTTGCCTCCACGAGGGACTATCACATCGACATATGACTTCATCGTCAATAATTCACTCACAGCCTGACGATCCGTCGTTTCAATGACCTGTACAGCATCAGCAGGTAAACCGGCCGTCTCCAGCCCCTGATGTATGCAGCGGGCAATGGCCTGATTTGAATGTAAGGCCTCCGAGCCACCGCGCAATATCGCAGCATTACCTGACTTGAGACACAGACCAGCCGCATCAGCGGTTACATTGGGACGGGACTCATAGATAATACCGATGACACCGAGTGGCACCCGCATATGACCAACCTGGATACCAGAAGGACGAAAATCCATATGATCTATTGCCCCCACTGGATCAGGCAATTGGGCAATCTGCCGCAGCCCTTCGGCCATCGCGGCCACCCGTTCAGGGTCAAGCGCTAACCGATCCAGCAGGGCATCATCCAGGCCCTGGGCGCGCCCCGCCTCGAGATCACGGGCATTCTCACTCACCAGGGTAGCACTCGCTGCATCCATTGCATCAGCCATTACCTGCAAGGCCTTATTCTTGGTTGCCGTTGTGGCCCTGGCCATCTCCCGAGCAGCCTTTTTAGCACGCTGCCCAACCTCATTCATATATTGTTGAATATCCATCATGACACCATCTTTAGTGGCCGCACGCCGGCCATCATCTGAGCCAATTGTAACAACTCATCCCAGACATTGCCCACTTCACGGCCCTTGATGACTCGATCCAGTCTTGCGGCACGGGCCAGCATTGCCCGCACCGCGGAGACTGAAAACCGCCTGATAGCAGCGTCGAGCAATTGTTTACGATTATCCCAGATGCGCAAACGGGTGTACTCTGCCGCCAGCGAACGACCATCGGCAACCGCCATTACTAGCCCATATAGCAGGCGTAATTCACGCACAAGCGCCCATAGAATAACTGTGGCATCGGTACCTTCACCGCGTAAACCAGCCATAATCCGGCTGACCCTGAGGGTATTCGCAGCCAGCGCCGCATCGACTAGTACAAACACATCATAGCGAGCACTTGAGACTACAGCCTGAGCTACGGCCTCAGCATCCAGTTGATCACCGTCACACAACAGTCGCAGTTTGTCGATATCCTGGGCACAGGCCAACAGGTTGCCCTCACTCCTGACGACCAGGATATCTATCGCCCGCCTGTCAGCCTGCAACCCCCGCGCCTGCAAACGGCGCTCTATCCAATGATGGAATTGCTGCCCCTTAAGTGGCCAGAACTGAACCACGACACCGGCCTTATCCAGGGCCTGAAACCATTTACTGCGTTGTGACGCCTTTTCTATCTTGCCCGCAATCACCAGCAGGATATCACCCGCTTGCGCCTGACGTGCCACCACCTCCTTACAATAGGCCTGTAGCGCCTTACTACCTGCATCACCGGGCTTACCGCTAGGCAAGCGCAATTCAATCAGGCGCTGTTCAGCAAAGAGTGACATGCTGTTACTCGATTGAAACAGGGACTGCCAGTCAAAACCACGATCGACCTCGAGCACTATACGTTCATGGCAACCGCAGGCACGGGCAAGGCGACGGACATGATCAGCGGCCTCCTGAAGCAATAAAGGCTCATCGCTACTGATCAAATAGACAGGGGCCAGACTGCCCTCTTCGGCCTGTTGCAGGTGACTGGCAAATTGTTCCGCTCGAATAATCATGGTTGTGGTAGCGGGGTAACCGTAACTGGCAGATCTGGCTGTATAGCTAGCAGGCTCCGGAGGATAATCTGTGCCGCCTGGCGTCGCATACCTCGATAGAGGAGTTCTTCTTCATCAGCCTTGGCTAGGACGTCAACCCCGGAAAAAGAAAAATTACGTAACAGCTTCAGAATCTGTTTTTCCAGCTTGATCTGACCATGGCGGTCAAAAACCTGATAATAAAGACTGTAATGCAATTCATACTCCTGGGCCTTACCACTGCGATCCACCGATAATACGCGCCGGTCCAGGGCCTCATCACTGAGCATAACAATCCACTCGGCCTCGTCACGCTGTGCCACTGAATTGACGCCTGTCTGAGTCAGGGTCTGATTCAATTCAAAACCCAGATTACTACTCCGCTCCTTATCGACATAGACCGTTGGCAGATTTTTTCCTTCGACCAGGGAACCACGCAGCTTGAAGCCACAACCAGACAACTGGAAAGCGACCAGCAGCCCCAGACACAACAGGGCAATAATCGAGTAATGGGCAGCAGATTTATGCAATGACTTCATCCTACAACGATGTTGACCAACTTGCCCGGCACGACGATGACCTTACGCACCACTTTGTCAGCAATAAAGCGCTGCACATTCTCATCGGCAATGGCCGTCGCCTGCATCTCATCCTGATCAGCTGCTGCTGCAACGATAACCCGACCGCGCAATTTCCCATTAACCTGCACCACCAGCTCGATATTGTCGCGATGCAGGGCCCCCTCATCGTGTTGTGGCCATTCAGCATTTAATATATCTGTACCGAAACCCAGCTGCTGCCAAAGCGCATGACTGATATGCGGTACGATGGGTGATAACAACCGTAACAACATTGACAGGGCCTCGGTAATTATCGCTGTCTGCACATCATGCGGCGGCAGCGGCCCCTGAGCCGAAGGCTGGATATCCGGTAATTTCTCCAGGATATTTAAAATCTTCATGGCCGCAGATATTACGGTATTAAACTGCTTCCGTTGATAATCCTGATTAGCCTGCTTAATCGCCAGATGTATATCGTAACGCGCCTGTGCATGCGATTCAGCCAGCTTATTCCAGTCAATAGGAATGACACTCAACATACCTGTCCCTTTTTCCAGACGAGTACTGGCAGCACTGGCAAAGACCCACAACCGCCTCAAAAAGCGATGGGCACCCTCAACGCCACTATCGGACCACTCCAATGATTGCTCCGGCGGGGCAGCAAACATAATAAAAAGACGGACCGTATCTGCACCATATTGCTCGATCAATTGCTGCGGATCGACCGTGTTGCCCTTGGACTTGGACATCTTGCTGCCATCCATTAGCACCATCCCCTGCGTCAGCAACTGGGCAAAGGGCTCATCGTGTTCCATCAGACCGGCATCACGCATCAATTTATGAAAAAAACGGGCATAGAGCAGGTGTAATATAGCGTGCTCTATACCGCCAATGTACTGATCAACAGGCAACCAGTAATTGGCCCGTTGATCCAACATGGCATCTGTTTGATCAGGACAGGCAAAGCGGGCGTAATACCAGGAAGACTCCATAAAGGTATCGAAGGTATCGGTCTCACGCTCAGCGGCACCACCACAACGAGGACACTCGGTATCCAGAAAAGAGGCGATATCCTTTAATGGCGAACCGGCACCATCAAGACTGACATCGGTCGGCAGACGTACCGGTAGATCCTGATCCGGGACCGGGACGACACCACACTGCACACAGTTAATCATGGGTATCGGGGCACCCCAATAACGCTGGCGAGACACACCCCAGTCACGAAGTCGATAATTCGTCGTACGCTGCCCCTTACCGGCTGCCTCGATCGCATCGGCAATACGCTGGGCCGCTGCCAGAGAGGCCATACCATCAAACTGACCAGCGTTCTGTAATACGCCAGCATCAGTATAGGCTGCTTGCTCGATATCAACGGCACTACCATCAACCGGAAAGATGACCTGTTTAATGGGCAAATGATATTTACAGGCGAACTCATGATCACGCCCATCGTGCGCCGGCACGGCCATCACCGCCCCAGTGCCATAACTCATCAGGACAAAATTAGCGATCCACACTGGCACCTGTTCACCGGTTAACGGATGAATAGCCTGCAGACCGCTATCAACACCTTTCTTTTCCATTGTCTCTAAAGCCGCCTCGGCCGTCTGCATCGAACGACACTCGTCAACAAAGGCAACCACATGCTTGTTATAAGCGGCAACCGCTGTTGCCACTGGGTGTTCGGGAGAGATTGCCACATAACTCACACCCATCAGCGTATCCGGTCGCGTGGTATAGACCGTCAACGGACTCTCCTGTCCATTGATCTCAAACTGGATCTCTACGCCTTCGGAGCGGCCAATCCAGTTACGTTGCATGGTCAGCACCTGTTCTGGCCATTCAGGCAAGTGCTCAAGCTCAGCCAACAGTTCATCAGCGTACTGGGTAATGCGTAAGAACCACTGCGATATCTCCTGTCGCTCTACCGGGGTATCACATCGCCAGCAACAGCCATTAATGACCTGTTCATTAGCCAGTACTGTTTGATCATTAGGGCACCAGTTGACTGGAGCCGTCTTGCGATAGGCCAGCCCCTTCTCATATAGCCGGGTAAACAACCACTGTTCCCAGCGGTAATAATCTGGATCACAGGTCTTGAGCTCGCGGTTCCAGTCATAGGCAAAACCAAGGCGTTTTAACTGATCGCGCATATAGGCAATATTGTCGTCTGTCCACTGAGACGGTGGCACCTGGTGCTTGATGGCCGCATTTTCAGCCGGCAGACCAAAGGCATCCCAACCCATGGGTTGCAGGACATTACGCCCCTGCATCCGTTGATAGCGGGCCAGCACATCGCCAATAGTGTAATTACGCACATGCCCCATGTGAAGGCGACCACTGGGATAGGGGAACATAGACAAACAATAAAATTTTTCACCTGCCTTATCTTCATCAGCCACAAAGCTTTGCTGTTCATTCCAGTAGTCTTGCGCCTGCAGTTCGATAAGTTGCGGTTGATACGACGTATTTTCCATAATCCAAACTGTTCTTGATTTAATAAAAGATGCTAGGATACATCAAGGTTAACCGTCTATATAGTACAAAAGGCCGGAAGAGGACAGAATGAGCAGCGACAACAATATTCACCAGTCAAATGCCTACAACCGTTTACTGAAACAGGTGCGCACACTCTGGCATGAAGCGGGAGAAGAGGCCCGTCCGACCCTGGACTGGCTGATTAACCAGGCCCGCGAAAAACTGGGGCTAGTCGAAGAAATGGGGCGCGAAGAGGCTGAGAAAATTGGTGACTACCTCAAACGCGACCTGCGCGATGCCGCTGACTACCTGTCCAGCCCGGAGGCTAGGGAACTGGGCGATTGGCTTAAACTGGATATCGATTTAATTGAGCAGGAGGCCCTGGAACTATTTACCTCTGTCGCCGACAGGACCAAACTGGAACTGATGGCGCTACAGGAACAGGCTCGCCACGCGAGTGAATATCATACCGGCGAGATCACCGGGATTGGCACCCTTAGCTGCAAAAACTGTAGTCAATTAATACACTTCCATGAGACCGGTCATATCCCGCCGTGCCCGCACTGCCATCATACGGAATTTCAACGTGAAGACTAACACGACGATTTGGTCTTTCGTGTACCCATAACAAAGGCTGATATTATCATCAGACCGGCAACAATCAGCACCACAAGATTGCCGCTTGTTACATAAGGTGTCGCACCGGAACGTGGCCGTACGTCGAGCGTCAATACCGTAGTATTAAACTGCGGCGACTGGGCCCGTACCTTGCCATTGGCACCAATAAACGCAGTAATCCCAGTATTGGTAACACGCATCAGTTCACGCTGCCCCTCCAGGGCCCGCATCCGTGCAATCTGAAGATGCTGATCAGCCGCAACCGTCCCGGCAAACCAGGCGTCATTGCTGACATTCACCAACAATGTGGCCTCCGGCAGGCGACGAATAAGCTCTTCGCCAAAGACATCTTCAAAACAGATGGATATACCTAAAGGTTGACCGGCGAGATATAGCGGTGGCTGATCAATTTCGCCACTGGAAAAATCAGACATTGGCACATCGAGAAAGCCTATCAGCCCCGCCAACACCCCCTTGAAGGGTAGATACTCGGTAAAGGGCACTAAATGTTGCTTGTCATACTGACCCGTATCGATACCGACCCCCACCATACTATTATAGTAGGCCCCGGTGTCGGCCTCCTGTGTCACCAGCCCAACCAGCAAGGCCGTATTATTCAGTATGGCCTCTGCCTTCAACGCATCGAGAAATTCAACGGCCTGATAATCAAACAGGGGGATCGCGGTCTCTGGCCAGATAATCAGATCACTATCCCAGTGCTCCCGGTTCAAACCGCTATAAAGATCCAGGGTTGGCCCCCTCATCTCACTCAACCATTTCATCTCCTGGGGGATATTTCCCTGCACCAGGCTTACCCGCATCTCTGTAGCTAATGCCTCAGTCCATTCAATTTTTGCCAGCCCGGCACCCACCCACCAGATAATGATAATTATCAATAGATAACGTCCTGAGACCATTCCATGCTGAGCCAGAAGCATTTGCACGAATAATGCAGAACTTACCGCAACTAACAGAGACACTCCGTAGACCCCAAACAGTGGTGCATAACCTGCCAGAGGAGTATCAATATAGGCATAACCAATATGCAGCCAGGGAAAACCGGTCAGAAACCAGCCCCGCACCCACTCGAACAACAGCCATAGGGCAGGTAAAACTAAAACCACATAGCGGGTTGATGAATAGCACTGTCCTGACTCCAGCATCAGCCGAAGCCTGACGGCTACATAACCACAGAGGGCAGGAAACACTGCCAGCACCAGCACAAACAGCAGGGTTAGAAAAACAGACAAGGCAAAAGTGACATGGCCATAGACGTGAATACTGGTATGCACCCAGTTGACACCAGTGCCAAACATAGCCAGACCAAACAGCAATCCCTGTAAAAAAGCAGCACCCGGGCGTAATCGGGTCCAGCAGTAAAACAGACCTGACAGGCTGATGAAAACCAAGGGATAAAAATCAAACGGCGCATACGCCAATGGCATTAGCGCTCCTAAAACAAGCGCCACCAGACCATACTGCCAGGACATCACATCAACTCACATTTTTATCGGTTGAAAAACTGCATTCACTCACTGGGGTCAGTCGCATCACTGTGTTGCAAGGTAAGGTGCAGGAGGTGCAAGCGACGACTATCGGCATTGAGGACCTTAAAACACAGCCCCAGTCCTTCAGGCAGACCATCCATCTTGTTGACAACGATAGTCTCGCCACGCTTAGGCAGATGCCCAAATTCACGCATCAGCAAGCCACCAATGGTGTCATACTCCTCATCGCTCAAGGTGGTCTGAAAGACCTCGTTAAACTCTTCTATTGGCATCAGGGCCTTGATAGTAAAGCGGCGTTCGCTGTGTTTATTGAGATAGATATTGTCTTCATTATCATGCTCATCGATGATGTCACCAACGATTTGCTCCAGCACATCCTCAATAGTAACAAGCCCATCAATTCCACCATACTCATTGACCACTACCGCCATATGGTTGCGATTGGCACGAAACTCCTTCAACAACACATTCAGGCGCTTACTCTCCGGGATAAAGACGGCTGGACGAAGACTGTCACGAATATTGAAATTCAATTGGTTATCATCCTGGAAATAGCCCAACAGATCCTTGGCTAACAGAATTCCAATCACTTCGTCCTGAGTATCACCAATAACAGGGAAGCGGGAATGAGCCGATCTGGTCAGGATGGGCATAATATCTTTCAGGGTTGCATCATGATCAACAACCACCATCTTAGACCGCGGAATCATGATATCGCGGACCTGCATCTCCGCAACCTGCATCACACCCTCAATCATGACCAGGGCATCGGTATCGATCAAGTGAGCCTGTTGGGCCTCTCGTATAACCTCAACTAGTTCATCTCGGTCCTGCGGTCCACTGGTGATGATCTGACGCAATCGTTTTAACCAGGAATGACTGGCGTCATAAGACTCCTGTTTAGACATATTCATTACTTGTCACTACCACTATTAGCGTAATCATATTCATCCAGGACGTTCTGTTCTTGATAGGGATCGTCATAACCTAAGTGCCTCATAACCAGGATCTCCAGCGACTCCATTTGGAGGGCCTGGACATCATCCAGATGATCATACCCCATCAAATGTAATACTCCATGCACAATCATATGGGCCCAATGGGACTCTACTGATTTAAATTGATCAATTGCCTCAGCCGCGATGACAGGTGCACAGATGACAATATCACCCAGCAATGGTGGCTGTAACTGAAAGGGTTCATCAAATGGAAACGACAGGACATTGGTTGGCCCACTACCCTGTCGATAGGTCTCATTGAGCGCCTTCCCCTCTTCCCGATCGACAACCCGTACCGTCAATTGTGCCGCCTGACTGTAAGGCTCCGCCACCTGCCAAGAGGACGCTCTCAGCCATTCAGTAGCAGTAAATCTGATCGTTGTCATTACCCAGGCGATAATATTTTCCGTTAATGACACATCTGAAAGCGAATCAGAAAGATCATCGCAGGCAAATTGTACGTCGACCTCAATTGCCATTACGTGGCTCTTCGGCAGCATTTCGGCTGCCCTCCGGGCCGGAATCTCCCTGCCTGTCATAGGCCTCAACAATACGTTGAACCAGGGGATGGCGCACAACATCGCTGGCCTGAAAATAGGTAAAACTAATACCGTCTATATCTTTAAGTACATCAATAACCTGTTTTAAACCGGAGGTCTGATTGCGGGGCAAGTCGATCTGGGTTACATCACCGGTAACCACTACCGTCGAACCAAAACCCGTCCGGGTCAGGAACATTTTCATCTGTTCTACGGTCGCATTCTGGGCCTCATCAAGGATGATAAAGGCATCATTCAGAGTCCTGCCACGCATATAGGCTAACGGTGCTACCTCAATGACATTTCGCTCGATTAATTTAGTGACCCGATCAAAACCCAGCATCTCATACAGGGCATCGTATAGTGGACGAAGATAGGGGTCGATTTTCTGCGCCAGGTCGCCGGGCAAAAAACCCAGACGCTCACCCGCCTCAACCGCAGGGCGAACCAGCACAATCCGCTGGACCTGTTCCCGCTCCAGCGCCTCTACAGCACAGGCTACCGCGAGGTAAGTCTTGCCTGTACCCGCAGGGCCAATACCAAAATTGATATCAGACTGGAGAATATTTTGAATATAGTGACGCTGCATTGGCCCGCGGGGACGAATATCATTACTCCGGAAGCGTGGTATTTCTACCGCAGAACTGGTTTTATCTTGATCCTTCACTGCAATACTCTCATTAACAATATCATGCACGGCCAACCGCACCTGGTCTTTGGTCAAGACACCACGGGCCGCTTCTCCATAGAGCTGATGCAGAACCTCCACAGCCAGCCCGGTATTACGTTGTTCACCTTTAACCTGAAAACTATTCCCTCTGTTGTGTATCTCTACTGCCAATAACCCCTCCAGCATGCGCAGATGCTCATCTGTCTGACCACATAAATTGGCCAATTGCTGGTTATTCACTGGTTGCAGTGAGATATCACTTATTTGGACTGGGTTATTCAAGGTAGGTAGATACAGTAGCAACTAGTGTGCGTTAGACTCAATATTAGCCTGCTCGTTTAATCTGGGCATCCATCACTCGCTCACCACGCAGCGAATTTGGTAAGGCCTCAGTAATCCTGACATCAACAAACTGCCCGATTAAATCTGGGCTACCGATAAAATTAACCACCCGATTATTGGACGTACGACCCGCAAGCCAGGCCTGATCTTTACGTGAGTGGCGCTCTACCAGGATTGATTGCACGGTGCCAATCATGGCTTGACTGACGTCCATCGTCAGCTCACTAATACGGGCCTGCAGGCGTTGAAGGCGCTGTTGTTTCACCTCCATGGGTACATCATCAGCTGCTGATGCCGCCGGTGTCCCTGGACGCGGGCTATAGATAAAACTGTAGGAGTGGTCAAATTTAATGGTCTCAATCAGATCCATTGTTGCCTCAAAATCCGCATCAGTCTCACCAGGAAAACCGACAATAAAATCAGAGGAGATACTGATATCAGGCCTGTTCTCACGCAGTTTTCGAATGCGGGAATTGTACTCAAGGATAGTATGCCCACGTTTCATCTGCATCAGGATCCTGTCAGATCCACTCTGTACCGGCAGATGTAATTGATTCGCCAATTGCGGCACATCCGCATAGGCCTGAATCAGGCTATCACTGAACTCTACCGGGTGCGATGTTGTATAGCGGATGCGCTCGATACCATCTACCGCCGCCACATACTCTATCAACAGCGCCAGATCCATCTCTGTATCATCATGACTTACACCCCGGTAGGCATTAACATTTTGCCCCAACAGGGTAACCTCACGCACTCCCTGACTGGCCAGGGTCACAACCTCGGCGATCACATCATCAAATGGACGACTGACCTCTTCTCCGCGGGTATAGGGAACAACACAAAAGGTACAATACTTACTACAGCCCTCCATAATGGAGACGAATGCCGTAGCACCATCAACCCGCGGCGGCGGCAGATTGTCGAATTTTTCAATCTCAGGAAAACTGATATCTATGCTGACCTTATGATTCTGCCACAAATCAGTGAGCATTTGCGGGAGGCGATGCAAGGTCTGGGGACCAAATACAATATCGACATAGGGGGCACGTTGACGGATTGTCTCACCTTCCTGACTGGCGACACAACCACCAACAGCGATCACTAAATTGGGTCGTTTTTCCTTCAACTGACGCCAGCGCCCCAATTGTGAAAAGACCTTTTCCTGGGCCTTCTCTCTGATAGAACAGGTATTCAAGACCAGGACATTAGCATCCTCATCACCTTCGGTTATCTCAAGGCCATGAGATTCATGCAGCAAATCGGCCATCCTTCCTGAGTCATAATCATTCATCTGACAACCGAAAGTCTTAATATAAAGTTTGCCGCTCATGTCACTCCAGATTAACCTAAATAGCGCTACAAGTTACTACTTTTCAAGTAAAAATTCCATAGCTACAACATCACCTATAAAAAAAGCCCAGTAAAACCGGGCCATTAATCGGTAACATTGACGTGACAGCACTAGAAATAACCGTGTTCTTCAAGTCGCTTGAACCAGACGGCTGACTTTTTCAGGTCCTGCTTCAACCCAAACCAGCCCTCCTGATAGGCGATAGCCAGGTATTCCTGCGCCCAGGGATAACCATTGGCCGCTGCCTTTTGATACCACTCCAGCGCTACAGGTTCATTAATGTCGACACCCAGACCGCCATGGTACATCAGCGCCAGATTAAACTGTGCCTGAGCATCACCCTGATCCGCCTTTTGTTGCCAGAATTTCAACGCCCCGGCATAGTCACCATTACGAGCTGAATCAAAACCGTTTTTAGCCTCATTGGCAAATGCCTGAGAACAGGGCACACATAAAGCCATCACCAACAACCAGGACTTTATATTATCGGATAGCATTATCTATCTCCTCATTGCAACGTTTGACACCCGCTTAACGGGGTATATACATGAGACTATAGATATATCACTACACTATTAACGTGAGCTTTATCACAAAATATTTACTTAGTAACCTCACACCAATTGCCACATCCCAATAGCGGAAGTTTCAGGCTAGTCACCATACGACGATTCAGCACTGATCTTATGAATACTAAGATCGGCACCCGCATATTCCTCTTCCTGACTTAAGCGAATCCCTATTGTCTTCTTCAGCACACCGTACACCACAAAGCCACCTACCAGACCGATAACAATTCCCATGAGACTGCCAATCAGCTGCGAGACAAAACTGATATCACCCATACCACCAAGAGATTGCTGGCCAAAAATACCTGCTGCAATACCACCCCAGGCACCACACAGACCATGCAGGGGCCACACACCCAACACATCATCGATTTTCCATTTGTTCTGAGTCAACATAAATGCCCAGACAAACAGACCACCTGCAACCACCCCGGTAACCAGGGCACCCAGCGGGTGCATTACGTCAGAACCGGCACACACTGCTACCAACCCAGCCAAGGCACCATTATGGATAAAACCCGGGTCATTTTTACCAAAAAAGACGGAAGCAAGGACGCCGCCCACCATAGCCATTAGCGAATTAACAGCCACCAGCCCACTTACGCCCTCAACAGACTGTGCAGACATCACATTAAAACCAAACCAGCCAACGGTTAATATCCATGCCCCCAGGGCCAGAAATGGGATGCTTGACGGTGGGTGTGCCGTAATTTTACCGTCACGGGTATAGCGGCCGTAACGCGCGCCCAGCAGGATCACAGCAGCAAGTGCAATCCAGCCACCCATGGCGTGGACGACAATTGAGCCAGCAAAGTCGTGAAATGGCGCACCAAATTGTTGCGCCAACCAGTCCTGGATACCAAAGGCACCGTTCCAGGCTATACCCTCAAAAAAAGGATAGACCAGCGAGACTAAAATAAAACTCGCGCAAAGCTGGGGATAGAACCTTGCCCGCTCAGCAATTCCACCTGAAATAATCGCCGGAATGGCCGCCGCAAAGGTCAGCAAAAAGAAAAACTTAACTAAATCGTACCCATTTTTCTCACTCAATACAGTAGCGCTATCAAAAAAGCCTACCCCATAGGCGACGGCATAACCCACAAAGAAATACGCAATAGTTGAGATTGAAAAATCAGCCAGTATCTTGACCAGTGCATTAACCTGATTTTTTCGCCTTACTGTTCCAACCTCCAAAAAGGCAAACCCGGCATGCATTGCCAGCACCATAATTGCACCCAACAGGACAAACAGTACATCTGAACCGGAACGTAAGGACTCCATTGATCACCTCTTAAATATAGATTAGTCACAATGGATGGCAAAAACCGTGCCGACAATAACTCTTTGATTTTGTAATAGAGGGAGTAACAATTCGCTTATGTTGCGACCTGTTTTGGTGCAAAGCCCTTCGGTCGCACCAAAACAGGTCGCAATAACAGGATATTCGATACAGATTGAAACAAGACTGACAGACTAATTCCTCAAACTTCCGGTAGATGCCGGGGGCTGCGCTTTTGCAGCAGTGCCTTCATATCCTTACCAATCACAATGCGGATCTCGGCCGCATTGACCAGCTCGACATCCGGCATCACTCGCTGGCTACCCGGCAAGGTCATACTTACCCGCGTCGCCCGTTGTTGAAAGCCTTCAATAAAATAGATCCGCGTCTGTTTGAGCACACCCAGCCGGGCTTGATCAATCCTGACGATTTCAGCATTTTTTGCCCCACCCTGATAATAGATCCGGGTAGGTCGGTCTATACGCTTGGCAATATCACTGATTGACACAACACTATAGCCGCGACTGGCCAGTAATTTTGCCACGCGTTCGCCCAACCCCCTGACACCTGATGCATTTTGGATCTCGATACGGGCGATTACATTGGGCGGGGTATTGATTAACTTACCGACTTCGCCACGGAGCGCCTCAATCTGCTGCAGCAATAATGCATCTGCAGGAGAGATATTGCTGGCCGAGTCATCAACCCCTCCGGACGAAACCTTGAGCAACCCAGTCGGGACTGCAACGGGTGTCGATAACTGGGTAACGGGTTTATAGCTATCACTCATCTTCGTCGTCGAAACAAGCTGCTTACCTGACAGCAAGGGGTTAAAACTCGCCGTCTGGGAAAAAATATGGCCAAAATTAACGGCAACACCAGCAGTTGTTCGCCATTCAGGAATAGACGTATCACTAGGGAGCCCAAGACCTGCGCCCAGATAAAAATTTATTTTATTATTGGGCGAAAAACGTACGCCTGGCATCAACAAAAAATTATCATCCAGATTATTTGTGCGAGTATAGAACCCATCCAGCAGGTATTTCCACTGATCACTGTGCCGATACTCAAGACTACCGGCAAGTATTAATTGTTGTTGTGAACTATAAGTACTACCACCATTCAGCGACTTGATATCACTCTTTTCACCACCAAAAGAAAAGTTCAGGTTAGTCGTGTCACCCAGGAGGCTGATGTTCATCAACAAACCATAGCCACTCTCACTGCTACCAAGGCCTTTGGAAGACGGTGCACCATATACATCGACATAGCCAGACAGCGTCACAACAACGCCATCATTGTAACTACCGCCCAGCAGATATTTGGCTGTGGTGTTGAGTCCACGCACACCGGAGTTATTCTGACCTACAACCGCGACGGGCGCCATGAAACCAACCGACAGGCGCTCATTCATTCCATAGGCAATCCCCGGGTAGACAAAGCCATCGGTGTCCCTGGTTGAACTCGCCCCGGACTTATAACCATCGGCGAATACCGAAAGATCAACCTGTACATCACCTGTATTTAATAAATCAGCATTACGTTGCAATACTGTCGATACATTATTCTGGGCAAAATATGAGGCACCAGCCAGCTGACTGAACAATGCAAAACAAATGGTTAGTAATATCTTTATCATAATTATTATTGATCCTGGCTGGTATCTTGGCCATACACTCCACGTATCCCTTTTCTATGGATAACCTGTAGTATGTGTCGATCAACAAAGACAAAAACTTAAGTAAACCGACAGTCTAAGTGACTCCCGCCGCCCCCTATAAGTTCCATAGATAAACTTTGAGATATTGCCCCAGTAAAACTACAAGTCTTTGATAATTATAACTATAACGATAAAAATGAGGGGTGAAAGGGCCTGATATAACTGGCCTTTACATATACCATAGAAAACCAGAATAGCCCCAGGGTAAGCCCTAGAATTTCCCTAGAATACTCCCAGGGTCTTCATACTCGCGGCAGCAAGCGACAATTGATAGAGAATCTGGGTCACATCAGTCCAAAGACGTACAGGATTAACCCTGTCGGCATTTAACGGAACGACGATAGTATCACCAGCACTAACCAAAGGAGATCGAGACCAAAAACCGCCACCTAGTGGCTCTACAGCACCATTGGCATGGATAACATAACTGCGTTTTGCATCGGCATTAGCCGTAAAACCACCGCTATTTTTGATATAATCCTTGCACTTCATACCATCCTTGAAGATATGTGAAGTCGGGAAAAATACTTCACCGATGACAGTGACCTCATCTCGCTGTGGCGGTATGAAGAGCCGATCACCATCAACCACATAGAGGTTACTACTGGCCTCGGGATTGGTCATAAGCCTATCCAGATCGACAACCAATCGACCAATCGCTTCGGTTTCACGAAGCCGTGAAACCAGCTGCTGGGCAAATTGATAGGCCTGCTGCTGCTCAGGCTGCATCTGCGCCTGCTGCAGACCAAAACCAGCCAGTTCCTGCTCAAGATTATTAGCCATCCGCTGCATATGAGCGCGCTCACGCTGTTGCAACTGCACGCGACTAAATACAGCACCCTTAGCAAAGGCTTGAGCCGTTAGTCCACCCGCACGCTCGATCAAATCAACCAGGGTCTCTCCCTGGCTGATAGAGTAACGACCAGGAAACATAACCTCACCAACGATCTCCATATACTCATGATCACGCCATTGCGGGATCTCCTTGATGATTACCACATCATTAGGCAAGAGCTGCAGATCGTCATCACTTTCACCGGCCAGGATCTCGGCCAGATTAATGTCAATATGCTCAGTATTACGCACCTGATCATCATCGATTTGTTGCCGGGTCATCTCGGCCTCTAATGGGTAAGCTGATTCCCGTAAATAGCCCGATGCCCTGATGAGGTCACTGAGACGCATACCCTGATCAAGCGGATAGTCACCTGGAAAACGAACCTTACCGCCAATACCAACGATACCTGCCGGATGTTCCCTGGTCGCCAGCTCCCGCACCTTATTCAATAAGGGTCTCAGCACAGCCTGACGTTCAGAGCCACGACTAGTCTCAGCGTTATTTTCTGTCATCCTGGCATCACTTGCAGACACATATTCAAGACTAAAAAGAATAATCCGATCGTCAGCTTGCAATAAGACATCGGTATCACTACCCGGACTATCCAGCGCCGCCCGTAAAGAGGCTGATAACAGGTGTATCCCTTTGCCATCAGGTTGCTGGCGCTGAATAATCAAATAATCCAGATCTGTATCCGTGCGTAACTGCCCCACATCAGGAACGACTGCACTCAGACGTAACCCCGCTCGCCACTGGTAGGCTAATCGGCGCTGCACATGCCCCTCCAGTGTTACCACATTCTCCAGCTTTTCCAGTAACGAATAGACATGCACACGATCACCATCCTGCAGTAGGGTTTTAAGACCTGACTGCTGCGTGAGATCGATATCCATTAATACCCGCTGCCGCCTGGCATCAATTCGCTCCAGCCGCACCTCACTTGGATAGGCATCGGGATTCAGGCCGCCAACAAGATCCAGCATGTCCCCCAGTGTCTGTTCTCCGCTCAATTCATAGCTAGCAGGTCGGCGAACTTCCCCTTCAATTGCAACTGTTGTCCCTATAGATGGAACAAAAATCACATCACCCGGCTGCAGGCGTAAATCACTATGGGTATCCCCACTTAACAAAAGATCATAGAGATCCATGCTGGAAATAAGCTTGCCATCCCGTTTTAACTGAATATCCCTCAATGACCCGATTAATGTTATGCCGCCACTCACAAACAGGGCATTGGTCATCGTCGACATGGCATTGACCACATATGAACCGGGACGCTGTACTTCACCGAGGACAAACACCCGCATGGCACGTAATTCACCCAGGGTAATACTGGCCTCTACACCAATAAATTGCTGGGTAACACGCTCCTTCAATAAGCTTCGCATATCATCGAAACTCATGCCTGCCACATTAATGGTGCCCACCGAGGGAAATGTAATGACCCCCCGGCGATTAACGCGCAGGCTATAACTGGCATTGGTATTGCCAAACAGCTGAACCTCAATCACATCACCCGGTCCAATGACATAGTCAACAGCGACGGGTATATCACTGGCAGGAAAAAAGGTCGTCGGATCCCCGGCAAACAGGTCATAGCCAAAGGGTTTCAATCCTGACGTTAAGGTCTCTTTTTTGCTATAAGGGTCTCGTGGAACAACGGCGGGAACATTAACGGGGTCGGGCACAGCAGGCACTGGAATTACTGTCTGTTTATCTTTCACAACCTGTTCAAGACGAGCCAGATCATCAGCGGAAAGTTGTTGTAATAACTCGATTTGTGCTGCACTGGGTACCGCGGCCAACAAATTCAATGACAGGACAGAAAGCAAAAACAATCCGACCCCTGTCGCCCAGCTCAACCCCACCTGTCTCATTCAGAATCCTTATTTGTTCACTTTTTAAATCTATAAAACCTACATCACCTGATCATCCTGGACCTGAGCATCTCTGACCAGACTTAATATCTGTCTAGACCAATTGCTGACTAGACCAGGATAACCAATTTATTTTGCCCGAGAACTTGTCAGAGTAAGGCTAATAAAGTTTATTATCAATAACAACAACAGGCTAGAACCGGCCCCGCCACCACTGCTCATTAGCGGGATAGTTGGAGATGCATTTAATGCCCCGGCGGCGTCAAGACGGCCACCGCTAGCCAGTAGGCCCTGCAACTCCTGTATCGGGTCCACGCCCGTCAACAGACGACTCCTTAGGCCCTCGACCGTATGATCACCCTCTACGCTCAACATTAACGCCAGGGTGCCCGTTACGAAGGGTACAGCAGCTGAAGTGCCGTCTACCCATCCATAACCACCATCTTTTAAGGTAGTATAAATGCCCTTGCCCGGTGCAGCCAGATCAACCGAAGTGCTGCCATAATTAGAAAATCCGGCAAGGGCATCTCGATCATCAGTCGCCGCTACAGCAATGATATTTCTCAGGTCATAGCTAGAGGGATAGTAGGGTGCTGGACCATCATTACTATAGCCAATATTATTTTGGTCGCCATTTCCAGCCGCCGCAACAAACATGACCCCTTGCTGCGAGGCCGTTCTAATTGCTCGATACTCGGCCCCATCAAAACCAGAATTGATACTTGAAGGATCCTTGAAGCCATAACTGGCATTAATAACCCTGGCCCCCATCGCCAGGGCATAATCAAGGGCCGCAACGACATTCCTGGTCGTACTGGTGGTCCCATCAAAGGCCTTAACGATCATCAGCTTTACCCCCGGACTGACACCGCTAATCCCGATGCCGTTATCAGCCTCGGCACCGATCACGCCAGCCACGGAAGTGCCATGACCATCAGTATCGATGGGGTCACCTGAGGTCACGATCTGATTGCCAGAACTCACTGAAAAATCACAGCCAATAATGTCATCAACACAGCCATTATTGTCATCATCTATGCCATTGGTTGCCTTATCCTTACCATTAACATCCGTCCCTGTTTCACCCGGGTTATGCCAGAGCTGATTCTTTAAGTCTGGATGCGGACTTTTATCACCACCCGAGACCCCCGTATCCAGCACGGCCACGATGACAGCGGGATCACCAAGGGTGACACCCCAGGCTGTCTCGACGTTAATATCCGCGCCGGCCTGGCCTGCAGTCTGACCGCTATTTTTTAGCCCCCACTGTGAACTATAGTGGGGATCATTTGTTTGAAGATGTTTTATATAATTAGGCTGAGCAAACTCGACGAGAGGATTGGCCTGTAGCTGTTGCACCATCTCGTCAACAGTCTCATCAGGTTGCAATTCAATACTGTGGACACCTGCACCAACATATCTCATTGCCGCAACCCCAGGCTGGGTAGCGGAAAACTGAACGGCGGAATAGGTCGATTTAAAGCTGACCAGAACCTCGCCCTCAACGTAGGTAGGTGTGGCTAAAGAGCCCGCATAAAGCATCGTATCAGGCACTATTAGCACCATCAAAATCAGAACTGCACGCAGTATAAGGGCCAAAGACAAAGTCATAATGGATTGCATCTTTTTAAGGCAGGTAATTAACAGAAATATTGAGTTGATGCGACCAGACAATCACATGATAACACTCAAAAATTACTCCAAAAGATGAATTAGACCTCATTTTGTTTAGCAAGTTGCCAATATTCCTCAAGTCTTGCCAGACTACAGGGTTCAGCATCCCCCCCCTGCTGTCGACACATGGTCTCAACCTGACGGAACCGCTGTTCAAAACGCTTATTAGCCCGATGCACAGCCAGCTCGGGGTCCACGCCGGCATGGCGGGCCAGATTGCTGGCCGCCAGAAGCACATCACCGACTTCGTGCTGCATCCGTTCGGGATCGGCCCCTGTTGCCAGTTCATGCCTCACTTCAGCTATCTCTTCCTCGATTTTAGCAAGCACACCGCCAATATCTGGCCAGTCAAAACCTATTTGAGCAGCTCGCCGTTGTAGTTTTACAGCCCGTGTCAGGGCTGGCAGCCCCGCAGTCACCCCATCCATGACAGAAAACTCGTTAACGACGTCCATTTCATTCCGCTCACGTCGCTTGTGTTGCTCCCAGGCCAGGGCCTGCTCAGCTGCGGTATCGATACAGGCATCCGCAAAGACATGGGGATGCCGCCTTATTAACTTGGTCACTATAGCCTCAACGACATCATTAAAATTAAAGCGCTGTTGTTCTTCGGCGATCCGGGCATAAAAGACCACCTGAAATAACAGGTCACCCAGCTCTTCACATAGCGCATCATCTACTTTGCTGGCAACGGCATCTGCAACCTCAAAGGCCTCTTCAAGGGTATGAGGCAACAGTGACTCAAAATCCTGTTCTTTGTCCCAGGGACAGCCCCGCACGGGATCACGCAGTTGAGCCATAACCTCAAGCAATGCCTCGATTTTCGCCATATTATCAAATCCTTGTAATATCGATTAAACGATGCGCTTGATCATAACGTACTAAAAAATGTCCATGCACCCCTTCATGGGTGACAAAGCGCTGCAAGATCCCCGCTGGAAAACTGAGTCGTTGACCATCATCGGTCTGCACCAATACCGTTCGCCCTGGTGCACGATAGTATTCCAGAAAGGCTGAGCGACTCAGACTAACAAAAAATTTAACTGCCTTTACTGTCTCAGCTGCCATCTTCAGCCTCTATACACTGTCTTAATGCTAGTTCAATCTGCTCCAGGGATACTACATCACCCTGACCAATACCCTCGCACCGAAGAGATTCGTTATACCAGGACTTTGTGGTCTTAATAATCTCAGGCCAAAATGGATAGGTTGAGCACTGAACCGGCCGAACGGGGTAGACCCGACATCGCCCATCCTTACCAAGCAATATACAGCGGCCATCGTCATGGGACTGTAATACAAGGCTATTTTCATCGTAAGCCAGATAACGACGCTTGAACCAGCCTGTGCTCAATTGCAAAAACTGCCTGATTTCTTCGGCCTTAGTAGCATTCAGATAGACATGATAGTCACTACTTCCAGCACAACAGTCACCACACTGTGTACAACCGAAGCGCAGGTCCTGACGTTGGTACAAGGGCAGCCTGTATTCTTGGTTTTTCATTTAGGCATACCAACTGACTTTCAGGTGAAAACCCGCATAAAACAGCCCGCCAGAACAACTAGACACTGTAAATATAGGCTTTGAATTATTTCTCTGTTTAGGGTATACATTGCCCTATCCTGTATATTTAACATATAACTATACTTCAAAGTTTCTCAGGATAACCATTTTTTTAAAAACAAGACCAAGGGGGATTTTATGGCGGTAAAGAAAAAAGCGGCGGCTAAAAAGAAAGTCATAAAGAAAACAGTAGCAAAGAAAAAAGCAGTTGCAGCACCTAAGGCAGCTGTAAAAAGAGTCAAGGCTATCAAGGAGCCTTACACTCGTACTGCACTATTGAGCCATCTTTCTGAAAGCACTGAATTAACCAAAAAACAGGTAGCTGCAGTACTGGATGAGCTTAAACTCGTTATTGAGGGGCATTTAAAGAAAAACTCAGCACAGACCTTTACCATGCCAGGCCTACTTAAAATCAAGGTTACTCGCAAACCAGCCACTAGAGCCCGTAAGGGTGTAAACCCCTTCACTGGTGAAGAAATGATGTTCAAGGCGAAACCTGCTCGCAATGTCGTCAAGGTCCTCCCTCTGAAGGCATTAAAAGATATGGCGCAGTAGTTTTGCCATTTGATGGGTGGCGCATAATCAAGGCGTCACCCATCAATACTCGTATTTACTATCAAAATAACCTAAACAGCACGCTACATTCCTAGTAGACTAAAACACTGAAAAAAAGCCGTATTCAGCCGCTATTTACCTTATAAACATACACAACCTTGCAACAATAATCAGGTGATTAAACTGGTGTTAATAATGAGTCGAAAATTACAGCTTTTCACTGTTATCACTGCTTTAAGCCTGCCATTAAGTTGCGCAGCAACATCTCTACCCACCAAAACAAACACAACGGATAATCAACGTATTAGCTTCCTGGCGGCCGAAAGGGCCCTTAGTCAGGGACAATTAACACAATATCGTAAAATAAAGGCCCAGTTAAGCACTTACCCGTTACTACCCTATCTAGAATATCAATACCTGAAAAAGCGTCTCAACCACATTCAGCCTGATAAAATTGAAGCATTTCTAAAAGCCAATAGCGACACACCGCTTCACGATCGACTCTTTAATTCATGGCTAACAACCATGTATCGTCATGGTCAATGGCAGAAACTTTTAAAACATTACGAGCCCAGCAATAACACCAGACCACAATGCATGAAACGGTGGGCCCTTTATAAGACCGGCAATAAACTGCTGGCCTTTGAAGGCATAGAACAACTATGGGTCATTGGACATCTCAACCGAAAACCTGCGACAAACTTTTCGCCGCCTGGCAGACCAGCGGCCAAATGACAACAATGCACGTCTGGTCAAGGTTTCATTTAGCTATGGATGCCAACCAGACTCGCCTGGCTCGTTATCTAACCCGATTCCTTCCCAAACAAGAACGCCCATGGGCCCGCTTGTGGCTAAAGGTTCATGCAAAACCCCAATTGATTAACTATAAAGACTACTTTAAGCAGGATCACCCCTTTCGCAACGACATCCTGATCCATGGCATTAAACGTCTAGCCTATCGGGACTTGGGCCTGGCTGTTAATTACTGGGACAGCCTGCGCCAGCGCTACGCCTTCAGTGTAGAACAACGTGATAGCACCGAACGATCACTGGCAATGCGCCATGCCCTCAGAAAGGAACCTGATGCCGTTGGCTGGCTAAGCTCCTTATCCAGGTCTGATAATAATGATCCTAACATCAGTGAATGGCGCGTCAGGGCAGCGCTCGACCAGGGAAACTGGGCATTGGTTTTATACAATATCGATATCCTGAACGCCGAGCTCCAGGCGAGTACCCGGTGGCGTTACTGGCGCGCACGCGCACTCGAGGCGCTGGACCAACAGGGTCCCGCCTATGAACTATACTGGGAACTGGCTCAAAGCCGTGGCTATTACGGTTTTCTGGCTGCAGACAGGCTGGGGCTGAACTATCAGTTTGAAAATCAACCGGTACCAACGGACACAGATGGCATCCAGAACCTTAAACTGCATCCCGGCATACAGCGTGCTCAAGAATTATATACCCTGAATCGCATTAGTGACGCTCGGCGCGAATGGCGATATGCAACCAGCCGACTTCCTGAACCCTTAAGGCAACAGGCCGCCACTCTGGCCCATCAATGGGGCTGGCATGACCGTGCCATATTGACCCTGGCAGACACCCACTACCGCGACAACCTCGGCCTACGCTTCCCTCTCGCTTTCAATGAACAAATTTTCTCGGCTGCCCAGACAAATAATATTGATCCCGCGCTGGCATTCGCATTGATTCGCCAGGAAAGCGCATTCACACCGGACGCCCGGTCACAGGCAGGCGCACTGGGACTGATGCAATTAATGCCTGGCACGGCAAGACAGACTGCTCGCGGAATGAGCCTTCACTTTAAAAATACCCGAGCTGCCCTGATAGATACCGAGATCAATTTAAAACTGGGAATGCATCATCTGCGCAAGATTCTAAATCGCTATCAGAACAATCCTGTTCTCGCTATTGCGTCCTATAATGCAGGGGCACATCGCGTTAAACAGTGGATTCCTGAACAGGGGATAAAGGCTGCGGATATATGGATCGAGACCATGCCATTCAAAGAGACGAGAAATTATGTACAGAATATTCTGTATTTCTCAACCATTTATGAACAAAGACTAAAAAACACAATCCTCACAACCATGACCGAACGGATGCATCCTGTCCGTTCAGCTGAGAATCTGCTGGCTAATGACACCAGCAATCAGGCAATCGATCCATCTTGACCGATCGCAAGAAAAAGTAAATCAAGCCCTACGTGGTGCCCTGCCACCGTCAATGGCTACTGCCGTATTCCGTCCGTTCATTATTAACTCTCTAGGCCTGGCGATCCCATACCCCTGGGCATAATCGATACCTATCTGATTGAGCACTGCCAGAATTGAATCATTCTCTACAAATTCAGCGACTGTTTGAATACCCATTACCTGAGCCACCTTATGAATGGCGACCACCATCTCACGAGTAATAGAATCACTATTTATATTTTTAATGAGGGCACCATCAATCTTCAGATAATCTACATGTAGCTTCTTCAGGTAGGAAAATGAAGACAAACCAGCGCCAAAATCATCGAGTGAAAACTTACAGCCCAGGTCTCGTAGTCGAGCAATCTGCTCTATAGCCAGATCAATATTTAAAATAGCAGAGGTTTCAGTCACCTCAAAACAGATTTGCTCCGGTCTAATAGAGCCATTAGAAAATCGCTCCGTAACAAGTTCATTTAACCAACTCTCACCCAGCGTTTGACCGGAAAGATTAATAGAAGCACTTAACAGTGATCTATCCCGGCCAGCGCCATAAAGCACCTCCAGCTCATCAAATGCCTTATTAATTATCCAGCGATCGATCTGTGGCATCAATGAAAACCGCTCAGCTGCTGGCAAGAACTCTCCAGGTGTGATTATTGACCCATCGTCAGCTTTATAGCGAACTAGCACCTCAAATCGATCACCCTGCTCAGCATCATTCACAGGCCTAATTTGCTGTTGAAATAAGATCAAACCATCGTTACTTACTGCCTCTGTGATTCGCGCCCCCCAATCGGCAGCTTCCAGTCGATCACGCGTATACTGGTCATCCTCCTTAGATAGATGCACACGACCTCGACCCTTCTCCTTGGCCACATAACAGGCGCAATCTGCACGTCGCATCAATTCAACGCTACTATCCTGCCCATGTATTGGTACTACCCCGACACTACAACCCACATTGAAAAATTTATCCTGAAAGGTAAATCGAAACGAGGAAGATATGTCTATTATTTTTTGGGCAACCTTTAATGCGTCCTCATTAGAACAATTATACAGAAGCAGGCAAAATTCATCGGCACCCAAATGGGACAGTGCTGGCTCAAGAGTAATTCCATCCTTTTCATAAACAGACTCTGTTTTACGCAATTGCTCTTTGAATAACGATGCCAATTGTCGCAAAAGCGCATCACCGGCATAATGGCCACATAGATCATTGACTATCTTGAACTGATCAAGATCAAAATAACAAAGCGCATGAGGCGAGTCAGTTAACTTGGTATTCGCGCAGACACGATCAAGCTTGGCGATAAAGGCATCACGATTCAACAGTCCTGTTAATGAGTCATGGGTCTCCTGATAACTAAGCTTGTCCTTCATCATCTTACTATCAGTAATATCTTCAACAATACCGACAAAACCGGCTATTTCACCGAAGTCATCACGGACAGTAACTCGCGAAACCTTGAATTCCAGCGCCCCTTTTCCCTCCACAGTAATACTGGGGAACACAACCCTGGTCTTATCATTATTGAGCCCGCGACCGGACTCTTCTCTGAATTCATCTTTAACCTGTTGATCAAACAGGTCACCAATAAACTCGGCATCGAGCAATTCCGGTGCATCGAGCCCCATCTCCTGACACAGGCGATCATTAACAAAAATCGGGTGACCGCTGGGATCTGTCAACCAGATACCAAAGGGTGTGTTATCCATAATCGCCTGCAGCGTCTCAGCGTGTTGCTTATACTTAGATTCCGCATGTTCCCTGCATTCAATATTGTATTTGAGACCTGACACCATTTCATTAAAGGCCTCAGCAATCCCACTAACCTCATCAGCACGAGCAACCTCAATCCGCGTCTCCATATCACCGTCAATTATTTTCCTGGTTGCAAAAGACAGGTTCCGCAACGAGAGAATCAAGCGCCGCATAAAAAACCAGTTATACATTAACCCCGAGGCCATCAATATAATCCCGAGAAACATCAATATACCAACAGTTTTTAATTGGCCCGTGCTAGCATCAACCTTAGATGCAATATCCTTATACAGATTCTTTTTGGTATCCTCCAGCGCCATACTTAGATCAACCATGGCATACAGACGCTCCTGACTCGCCTTAATCAAATGCAGACGGGTAGTATCATCAAGGCTTTTATCTAAACTCCCCAGGATATTGGCAACTTCTTCAATCTCAGTATGAAATCGGTAGCCCTCAAGCTCAATGGCCACTAGTGATTTAACGACTTGATCAGACACCCCAACCTGTTTCGTGAAAAGTTCACGCGCCGCACTAATCGCCTGATCACCCTCGGCAATCAGCGCCTTACCTTTTTCCGTATCACCATTGACGACGGCAACTGCGCCACTAAAAGTGGTCGATATTCCATCCGCGTAGTCAGACATAACGACTAAGGAATCGAGCTCATAATTAAACGACTTAAGCTGATCCAGGGTCCACGACATCCCCCACAACCATGTAATAAAGAGTGCTACAAAAATCACATTGACGAAAATAGATGAACGCCTTGCATCATCCAGACCATAGGTCCCGATGATTTTTACTATTTTTTTCGGCGTGATATCTGGATTCAAATCCTGACACAAATTACCATGATCTAAATTAATTTTTTCTGACATAAAATTAATCTATTGCTACCAGTTGAACAGTGCTTTTCAGGTTTGATCCCGCTTTTAAAAATCCAATGGCACCTGGCGTCTTGGTAACATAATTAAGAATTAAAACTGGGAGGCTAAAGCTTTTTGGTGGGCGTTTTCCATTTGTCATGCGCTGATTTATCCAGTAATTTTTATATTCAAACTCATTCTGCCTTATTACTTTACGGATAAATTTCTGCTTCACTGAACCCGTTGACTCAACCGGCGATATCACCGTCCCGTCAGGCCAGTGGGTAAATTCCTTTTTATAAATCCTCTTTAAATCTTTTATGGTCAAATTCTTGATTGGGACATCCGGGTGGGCAATCACAATAAATTCAGCCTCGCCTATTGCTAGTACCGCTTGAGATGAGCAAAACAACAACACGAATACTGTCGTGATTAAAGTCCGATAGACTCTCATCAGAAAAACATCGCAATGGATGTTGCGAGCCCCGTATATTCGTTAGCTATTGTTCTGTTTTTATTCTGATTGACTTCTAATTTGAGCGCGACCGATGGTATTGGATGCAAATTCACACCCAGTGTATGCCTGTCCATCTCAACAACATCATCATCCAGATAATCATAACGATAAAAGCCATAGAGATTTTGGCCTATGAGTACTGATGGCTGTAGATAGCAACCATTTTTATTGACATTTTTGCTATCAGAGGACGCCCACTCCCCGAGCAACTCAAATCGCCGGATATTCAGCTGAACATCAACACCATCTACTACCGCCATTGCCCCGGTAGCACCAATACGCTCCGACAGATGTGCGACACCAACATCAAATCGACGGAACGCCGGAAAAATATTTTCTAGTTGTACTCCAAAATGACCACCAACCGCTTTATTTTCGTTATCATCAATCTTTGAACTGTTAATTGACTGACCATTACCAACAAAGACGTTTAAATTCGATGCAACACTTTCCTCATTTCCAATCCACTGCATTGAGATACCGGTAATATCAGCCGGGAAAATATTACGAACCATCAATGGACGATTGGTTGACAACACCGTATTGGGATAATGATTTACATTCCAGTATTGAGGCAGCAGCTGCTTCCCACCTCTAAAAGCCAGCCCCTGTCTTGCTGTGTACTCTATCCAGCCATGCTCCATCTTGATGGTACCGCCACCAGAAACCGTACCCCCATCCACCGATAAGTCGACCCCATCCTCAAACTCTACCTCACTGAATATCTTCCATTGATCAATAGACTGACCGAT
>CAZYTT010000011.1:0-28527 GCA_964650235.1 uncultured Gammaproteobacteria bacterium
AAATTAATTAATGACCGGCTCCTTATCCAGGTCATATGCGCCATGTAGTGAACGCACCGCTAGCTCCAGGTACTTCTCGTCGATCACCACAGAGATTTTAATCTCGGAGGTGGAGATCATGCGGATATTTATCCCTTCTGCGGCAAGCGTATTAAACATCTTACTGGCAATTCCGGCATGAGATCGCATACCAACCCCAACCAGCGATACTTTTACAATCTTATCATCACCCTGAACTTCCCTCGCACCCATTGCCTCAGCAATACCTGGGAGTACATCCATGGTGATCGCATAATCGTTTCGATGTACGGTAAAGGTAAAGTCAGTCGTTGAATCTTCAGCAACATTTTGTACTATCATATCGATTTCGATGCCTTCACTAGCCACTGAACTAATAATGCGTGCTGCAATTCCCGGCTGATCAGGCACACCCAGCACCGTTAATTTTGCTTCATCACGATTAAAAGCAATACCCGAAATAACTGCCTGTTCCATCGATTCATCCTCTGCCTTGATCAGTGTCCCATTACCCTCCTCAAATGAAGATAGAACACGTAATTTCACATTATATTTACTGGCAAACTCAACCGAACGAATCTGTAAGACCTTCGCCCCAAGGCTAGCCATTTCCAGCATCTCTTCAAATGTAATGCTCTCCAGCTTACGTGCATCAGGCACCAAACGAGGGTCAGTTGTGTAAACACCATCAACATCGGTATAGATTTGACACTCATCCGCCTTTAGGGCGGCCGCAAGTGCAACAGCCGTTGTATCAGAACCACCCCGACCCAAAGTCGTTATACACCCATTGTCATCAACGCCCTGGAAGCCGGCAACAACAACCACACGTCCGGCGGTCAAATCCTGGTGAATGCGTTCGCCATCGATGTCTATAATTCGGGCCTTATTATGGGCATTATCGGTTCGAATACAAACCTGCCCCCCAGTATATGAATGCGCCTCACAACCACGGGCCTCAAGTGCCATCGTTAAAAGCGCAATTGTTACCTGCTCGCCAGTAGATAACAGGACATCAAGTTCTCGTGGCGCTGGCCTTACACTTATCTCATTGGCCAGACCCAGCAGGCGATTGGTCTCACCGCTCATCGCAGAAACCACTACGATAATACTGTCACCCGCACGCTGGGCTGCTTGAACCTTATCAGCAACATAATTAATACGCTCTACAGTACCAACAGAGGTTCCACCGTATTTTTGTACTATTATGGCCATATATATTTCAGTGATGTTATATTCAATCAATAAAGACTAACAATAGATAATTTGTTTAATGAACCCTGTAACTTCTAAAGCTTGCCTGTCACCCAGTCTTTTACCGTCGCTAAAGCAGGCATTAGTGCTTCGGGATTATTTCCTCCGGCCATAGCCATATCAGGCCTACCGCCACCCTTACCACCCACCTGAGAGGCCACATGATTGACCAGGTCGCCAGCCTTAACACGATTAATAACGTCTTTAGTTACGCCAACAGCAATACTGACCTTATCATCACTGACCGTTGCCAGGACAATAACGGCTGAGCCTAGTTTTTGTTTGAGCTGATCAACAATTTCACGCAAGGCCTTTGGGTCAACGCCATCGAGTCTTTCAGCAAGGACATTAACACCGTTAATGGACTCTGCCATTGCAACCAGATCACTCCCGGTTGAACTTGCCAGCCTCCCCTTTAACTGATCCAACTCCTTTTCAAGCAGACGATTACGATCAAGCAATGATTGTGCACGCTCTACCAGTTCATCCCGATTACCCTTGAGCATGACCGCCAATTGTTGCGCCATTAAATCATCCTGGTGGAGTCGAGTAATCGCACCCGTACCGGTAACGGCCTCAATACGTCGAACACCAGAAGCAATGCCGCCCTCGGAGACTACGCGAAACAGACCAATATCACCTGTCCGCTGAACATGGGTACCCCCACACAACTCAACAGAAAAGTCTCCCATACTCAATACCCGAACCTCATCACCATATTTTTCACCAAACAAGGCCATAGCACCCGCTGTCCTGGCGGCATCAAAATCCATCACCTGGGTCTCGACCAGAAGATTGGCGCGGATCTTATCATTCACCAGTGTCTCAATCGCAATTAACTGCTCCGCAGACAAACCTTCAGTATGCGAAAAGTCGAAACGTAGTCGTTCGTTATCAACCAGTGAACCTTTCTGGCTTACATGGGGGCCTAATAATTCGCGCAAGGCAGCATGTAATAAATGAGTTGCAGAATGATTACGGGCTGTAGCCTGACGTAGATCAGGGTCGACATTGGCTTTAATCAGGGCATCATTTGTTATTGAGCCCTGGTCAACATGGCCAAAATGCATATAAGCCCCATTTGTCTGCTTACGGGTATCATCAACGACAAAGACACTCTCGCCGAATGACAGGACACCACGATCTCCCACCTGCCCACCTGCCTCAGCATAAAACGGTGTTCGATCCAGGACTACAACACCTTCATCGCCCAAATTTAACTTTTCAACTCGATCTGTACCACGAAACAATCCCAGGACTTGCCCCTGATCAGTAACACTTTCATAACCACTAAACCGGGTATCACCTTTGACCTCAAACCGTGCATTATAATCAGTCCCAAATTGTCCCGCAGCGCGAGCCCTCTCACGTTGCGCAGCCATTTCTAACTCAAACCCATTCAGGTCAAGCTCCAGACCACGCTCACGGGCTATATCGGCTGTCATATCAACAGGAAAACCGTAGGTATCATAAAGCTTAAAGGCAACTGAGCCCTTAATGATAGAAGAACCGTCAGTCGTCGCGGCAATCTCCTCTTCCAGAATCTGCATCCCCTGTTTCAGGGTCTCGGCAAATCGCTGCTCTTCCTGTTGTAATACTCGTTCAACTTCAGCCTGAGCCTTGGCCAGTTCAGGATAGGCATCGCCCATTTCTTTGACTAGTGGTTCAACTACACGATAAAAGAACGGCCCTTCATCATGACCTAACTTATGTCCATGCCGTATAGCTCGCCTGATAATACGCCGCAAGACATAGCCACGCCCTTCATTGGACGGCAAGACACCATCCACAATCAAAAAGGCACAGGAACGGATGTGATCGGCAATAACCCGCAGGGAACTACTTTTCAATGCCTTTGTTCCCAGGATATGCGATATATTGGCTATCAGGTTACTAAACAGGTCAATATCGTAGTTACTATGTACACCCTGCATTACGGCAGCAAGACGCTCCAGCCCCATTCCAGTATCAACAGAGGGTTTTGGCAGGGGGTGTAATTCACCATTACTATCGCGACTAAACTGCATGAAAACCAGGTTCCAGATCTCAACGTAACGATCCCCATCTTCGTCCGCCGAACCTGGTGGACCACCTGCCACTTCTGGCCCGTGATCATAAAATATCTCAGTACATGGACCACAAGGTCCAGTATCTCCCATCGACCAAAAGTTATCTTTAGCACCGATCCGTAACACTCTGTCTGCAGGAACCCCGACATCATTAAGCCAGATAGTCTCTGCCTCATCATCTTCATCAAAGACCGTGACCCACAGCCGTTCTGTCGGCAATTTCATCACATCAGTCAGAAATTCCCAGGCCAGCTGAATAGCCTCCTGTTTGAAATAATCGCCAAAACTAAAATTACCCAGCATCTCAAAGAAGGTATGGTGTCTGGCGGTATAACCAACATTTTCAAGATCATTATGTTTACCACCGGCCCGAACACAGCGCTGGGAACTCACTGCCCGTTGATAACTACGCTGTTCCTGCCCAAGAAAGACATCTTTAAATGGCACCATCCCGGCATTAGTAAATAACAATGTCGGATCATTTGCCGGAATCAGGGAACTACTCGGCACCACTTCATGTTGATGGCGACGGAAAAATTCCAGAAAGGTGCTACGAATGTGTGCGCTGCTGCTCGTCATTTTCTCTTCAACTACGTCTAAATCGGTCATTTTCTATTTAATCGACCGCTCAAAATTCATCTATATCCGAATTGAACAAACACTTTATCTGCTCAGTGGTAAAACCACGATAATTCAGAAATCGCTGCTGGCGCGCCCGTTCTGCCAATGTTTGTGGCTGCATCCCTGAAAAACGTTTGTCATGCACAGCACGCAAGGTTTGTAACCAGCCGGGGTCACGCATATCGAGCCAGGCTGAAATCAGTTGTTCACTGACACCACGCTGTCGCAATTCTGCCTGAATCCGTAACGGTCCCTGACCTCGACGTCGACGTGATGCTATAAAGCTTTCCACAAAGCGTTCATCACTCAATAGACCGTCGTTAACCAAATAGGCCAGGGTATCGGTCACTAAACCGGAATCAAAGTCCCTTTGTAATAAGCGCTGTTCCAGTTCCTGATAACAGTATTCTCGACGAGCCAACAGATCCATGGCCTTAATCCGAATCTGTCGGCGCATCTTTTTTTGTGCTGTCTGATCCTCTAACAGGCCTACCGCCAGGTCATCACAGCTATTCATCAATCACTTACCAGTGCTGAACCCGATAATTGCACGTCAAGCCAATTATCTCAGGCCGACGCATCTACCAGTTCACCTTCATCGGCAACAATTTTCTTTGGCAACAGTCTGGCACGTACGCCCTGTTCGATCTCATCAGCCATCTCAGGATTTTCCTTAAGATACTCACGGACATTATCCTTACCCTGGCCAATACGGTCGCCATTATAGCTATACCAGGCACCCGCCTTGTCAATTAACCCTTCCTTTACACCTAAGGTAATAATTTCACCCTGCCGTGAAATTCCACTACCATATAGTATGTCAAATTCAGCCTGTTTAAAGGGTGGGGCAACTTTGTTCTTAACAACCTTGACCCTGGTCTCATTTCCGACAATTTCATCACCCTTCTTGATGGCACCTATACGGCGGATATCGAGCCGGACTGAGGCATAAAACTTGAGGGCATTACCACCAGTTGTTGTCTCAGGATTACCAAACATAACTCCTATTTTCATACGAATCTGATTGATGAAGATAACCATGGTATTTGATCGTTTAATGTTCCCGGTCAATTTACGCAGGGCCTGAGACATCAGGCGAGCCTGCAGCCCCATATGGGAATCGCCCATATCACCCTCAATTTCGGCCTTTGGTGTTAATGCCGCAACGGAATCAACAACAACAATATCCACAGCGCCGGAACGTACCAACATATCCGTTATTTCCAGCGCCTGTTCACCGGTATCCGGCTGAGACACCAGAAGATCATCAACATTAACGTTCAGTTTTTCTGCATAAGCTGGATCCAGGGCATGCTCGGCATCAACAAAGGCTGCGGTGCCACCCAATTTTTGAATTTCAGCTATCGTCTGAAGGGTCAAGGTGGTCTTTCCTGATGACTCCGGACCATAAATTTCTATAACGCGGCCGCGTGGTAACCCACCAATACCCAAGGCGATATCCAGCCCTAGTGATCCGGTAGAAACGGCCTCAACATCTCGTACTGCACCAGCATCACCCATTCGCATGACCGATCCCTTGCCAAATTGACGCTCAATCTGTCCTAGCGCTGCGGATAATGCCTTCTTTTTGTTGTCATCCATCTTCGTACCCCACCCCTCTGCTATAAAATGGGTCTATTTAGTTTCACCCATACACGTCCTCGGACACTGGCGATTTAGGCGCCACATCCACATTTAGGCGCCGATTATCCCATAGATCAGGTTAAACGAGCCAGCCCTGAAATCAGTAATCTTGCAAAGGCCATTGCCGAATCAGGGGATATTGTACCCCACCCGATGTAGACACCGATTCCAGCAGTGAAAAATACTCAAATGACCAGTTCACCGGCTGAATGCGGGAAACACCAGGACTATGGCTCATTTTACGAGCCATGGTGACATGAGGCCGGTAGGCTCGCTGATCGACTGTCAGGCCATATACACCCAGCCTTCGCCGTAACACAGCAACCAGTTCAGTAAGTTGCTCAGGAATCACCGCAGGATCAGGCATGACCCAGAGCATCTTTTTTTTAGGCCAATAGCCGAAACGATCTAATGTCAACGAAAACGGTACTATCGAGACATCATCTACCAGGAATTCAATATCAACCTGGGTCTTTGCATCTACACTACCAATAAATACCAGCGTCATATGAAGATTGGCAATTGGAACCGGTCTGGAATCAGGAGACAATAGTCCCGCATGTTGCTGGTCAATAACATACCTCAAACACTGTCGTTGTGTTTGATCTGGATACAGGGCCAGAAACAACCGACGTTTTGATCGGGCATTAGTCACGTCCATCAGCTTCACCGGTTAACATTAAGTCTACCAGTCCTTGCATAGCTCTTGATACGGCATACAACCTGACCTGGGCGCGATCACCTTCAAATTGCTGACATTCAGCAACAGTCTTATGGTCAGTCATCGCCCAGGCAAACCAGACTGTCCCAACCGGTTTATTCACAGCACCTCCAGTTGGACCCGCAATCCCGCTAACAGCAACACTCAGCTGTGCCTGACTATGCCGCAATGCCCCTTCAGCCATCGACCTTACGACTGCCTCACTGACAGCGCCATAGGTAGTTATTAATTCAGGCGGCACCCCCAGCATATCCTGCTTGGCCCCATTGCTATAAGTTACAAAACCACGATCAAACCACTGTGAACTGCCCGATACCGAGGTCAACGCCTGGGCTACGCCCCCCCCAGTACATGACTCAGCTGTCACCAGCAAATACGCCTGTTGGCGCAATAAATCGCCAATTAATTCAGCCTGGTTATTTAAATTGATCATCCATCTATACCTGTCACTGTTGTATACAACCATCTTGCATAGAATTTTTCTGCTTATTAGGGTAGATACTATCATCAAGCCAGGCTGGTGATACTAAACCGCAAAATGCGTAATTATGATTAACTCAACCCAGATTACAATTATCAGCTATCTGTAGCCATAACCTAATAGTTCACTAAAGTTTACTTTCATAGCACTCCAAATATGTATATTATCCGGGTTCAAAGCCCTCGACACGACACAACATAGTCGTCAAACATCCTACTCATAGTCCAGCATCACAAATGAATAAATTATTAATTTTTTTACAGACGATCACACCTCATCATACTTTATCAAGAGGCATGCGGTGGCTGACACGGAGACGCTGGACGATATTTAAAAACCTGTTTATCAGGACGTTTATACGTTTATATCAGGTTGATATGACCCAGGCCGAGCAGCCTGATCCCGCGGGCTACCAGCACTTTAATGACTTTTTTACCAGGGCGCTCAGGGAGGATGCACGTCCAGTCATTGACATGCCAAATACCCTGGCCTGTCCGGTTGATGGGGCCATAAGCCAGCTGGGTGACATTAACGCTGAACAGATATTTCAGGCCAAAGGCTTTGATTACAGCCTGACCAGTCTACTTGGCGGGGCCACAGATCTCGCTGACAAATTTCGAGATGGCCGATTTGCAACCATCTATTTATCACCGCGTGATTATCATCGCATTCATATGCCAATCAGCGGGCAATTAATAGAGACCACCTATATTCCAGGGCGTTTATTCAGTGTTAATAAACGTACTACAGAGCATTTACCAGACCTGTTTGCCCGCAATGAACGACTGGTCACCATCTTTGAGACCGAAACCGGGCCCATGGCCATGATACTCGTTGGCGCATTGTTTGTTTCCGGTATCGAGACCGTCTGGGGTGGTCATATTACTCGCACTCATAACTCACCACAGCGTCAGTCCTGCAACAATGACATCAGATTGAACATAGGTGATGAAATGGGGCGTTTTAATATGGGATCTACGGTTATTCTGCTCTACAACTCATCGATAAGTTTTGATGATTCGCTACAACCAGATTCAACAGTTCAGATGGGACAATTACTCGGCCATTATTCAGAGCCGAGTAATTAATCAGTGTCATTTCAGCATTAATCTTCCAGGTCGACTTTTACCAGCTCCAGTAACCAAAACCAGGAATCCTAACTGTATCATCATCAAAACGACCCTTGACAATCTCCTGATGGCAGGCATCACAAAAACTCAGTGACCGTACCTCGGGGTTATTTTTGATATGCTTGTCAGTTAAATCTTCATGCTTGGCCTGGATATAAGGCACCTCAATTATGCGTAAGGGTGTCTTGCCATGCAATGAGGCCATAATCTTGCGCGAACGTTTGAAATAAGATTTATCCGCCGCATTTCGTTCTAAAAACGACAATAACTGCATGCGCATATCATTGTCCAGTTCTGCATTTTCACCAAAGTGATCCTCAAGTGCCTTTGCATCCAGGAGTTTCTTCCATGATGCGGCTGGCAGGAGACCCGGTTGATAGGGGAAGTGACAACTACCACACTCTTCGTTATAGGTATCATCACTTACCGGAGCCACCTCGTTCTTTCGTTCGACCGAAAACAACCACGATCCAAAATCATCATCCGCGTTTACTGAGGTGGATACGACCAGCAATCCAGCCAACATTAATATATTTACCCAGTGAAATACTTTCATACGTCCCCCACAAAGTTACTGTAATGACAGATATTTCAGCACATCACCCTTTTCCTGAGCCGTGCATTCACGCCCAAGCGTCCATTTGCAGTTTCGTTTAAACCACTTTTCTACCTTTTTACGGTCAGTATAACGCTCTTTATTAACAGAGGGTGCCATTGGGTCTATAGTCTTACCAGACTTCACATGCTCTCCTGACTGGGTCAAATCACTCTTATGACAGGTCACGCACTGCCGAGTCTTGCCATCTTCTGTTACCCGCTTGTGATGCCAAAGCTCCTTCCCACGCCCAGCATCAAAAGCCTGCTGGCTATCACCCTGATAAAATTTCAGCAACTCAGCTAGAGTCGTCGGTATAGATGTACCCGCATAGGCAACAGAATTCGAAAATAACAAGATCACTATAAATGGTAAAAACTTTATTCCAGGCTGTTTCATATTCACCTCAATCAAACATATAAACTGATTACCAGACCATCTTGATACCAAGAATCATACTGGCAGCACCAATACTGCCGTAACCAGAATGAGACTCACCGGGTGCCTGATCAACCGCCTTGGCATAACCCAGGGTTCCAAGTGTAGTAAGCAATAAATGCAGGTTATCCGGGTCACTGATACCATTGCTTAACTGGATATCATCCCAGTGAAAGATTAATCCGGTGAGGACTGCCGCTCCACCTAAGGCTGTCGCCGTCCTGGCAAAAGTTTCATGTATCCCACCATCTACGTTAGAACTACTACCCTCACCATCTTCGGCTGAATCAATCGTCAGTAGCGTCAAAGCGGCCGCACCAATAGAACCAATACCTAAATATTTATGAACCTTATTACCTGTCAACCAACGACTCTTGTATTGACCTGATGTTTCAACTAACGACACACTATCATCCCGGGTTGAGTCGGCAATCTTACCGTTGGCATCAGCCAGTTGCACTCCAGTTAATGGGCTCGCCGCTACAATGGTTTTTTCAATACCAGGAGAAAATCCCTGCGCAATGGCTACAGAGTTCAACATCAATGATAGTATAAAGACAAGATACACACGCATCATTTGTAATTCCTTAACGGTTTGTGCCAGGACAACTGGACATCTCCAAATAATACCCAAATTTAAAACTCACATCGGAAGATGATCATACTAAATTAATTGCCTTAATAAAGCACAAAAAAGCTTTACCCGGAAAATACGTAATAAATACCAACTGAGCACAAGATACGGTGCTGCCAGATTACGACTATAAAATTAACTTTTAATTAAAAAATTAAAAGTCATGTGCTGATATACTTGTTTATTTGAAATAAGTTCAGATATTGAGCGTTGTCAATTAGCCATCAAGGGCAAACTGATGCAGACTCTAGCACCCTGCCAACGACTACTATCTATGGTCATCCAGCCTGAATAGGCAGCAACGATATCCTGTACAATTGCCAGCCCTATACCCTGACCCTCAATAATACTACTGGTTGACTGCTCGGCTCGACCACGGACACCACGATCAAGGACAACGGCTCGTTGGGCATCTGGTATCCCTGGACCATCATCCTCAACGCATAACCGAAAGATTAAACCTGTATTTTCAGATACTTCATGAGATTCAAAATCCGCATTAACTACAATCTTCCGTCGTCCATATTTATAAGCATTATCAAGCAGATTACCCAACATCTCCATCAAGTCCTGTTGATCAATCTGCACTAAAAACCCTGTACCAATCAAACATTCCGCCGTCATGCTCTTATCAAAATACACCTTATCCAAGGCGGTCAATAGTTTTCGTGTTAACACAGCCAGTTCAACTGGGGATGCCAGGGCTGTCCTGCCTGCCGCCGCTGCCCGTTGTAACTGATAATCTACAATCTGGGTCATTCGATCGAGCTGCTCCTGAATCAGGCGTCGCTGCTCAATTATGGTCACAGATTGCTTTGATTCTACACTCCCACGCAATAATGCCAGTGGAGTTTTCAAACTATGTGCCAGGTCACCCAGTGCCTCACGATAGCGCAACAACTGCCCACGTTGTGATTCCAGCAAGGTATTCAGATTTTCGGTCAGGCCCAGTAACTCTTGCGGATAATCATGTTGCAGACCTTGTTGATGACCTGACTTGATCTCCACCAGCTCAGCAGCCACACGTCGTAACGGTGCCAGGCCCCACCGTAATATGGTCCCTTGCACCAACAGTAATACGACTGCTACAGCCGCCAGCCAGCCCCATAATAATTGCCTATAAGCAACCAACTGCTGATCAAATGGTTGACGATGCTCTGCAACACTGATGGTATAGACTCGATCAGCAGGGGTATCCTCTGACCAGCTGACACCAAGACTATATACAAACATAGACATACCTGACTTTAGAGTGGTCTGCCGAGCCAATGATTGCCCACGCTGCAAGGGCCTACCTATCAGCCTTTGACCATCCATAGACGGCGAATACCAGCCATCTCTTCCATCATTTCGTACAGCCTGACCGAACAGACCGGAATCAACAGTAAAGAAACGTGTCTCTGCCAGGGCATTGGCCAGATAGATCCGTCCATCTGCCTGATGTTCCAGGGCCGCAATCAATGCAATGACCTTACCCTGCATGCGATCATATACAGCCTGTTCAGCCTGGTGGCGATTGGCACGCTCCAGGACCAGACCGGTAATACCAAAAAAGGCCGTTAACACCAGAGACGATGCCAGCAATAGCCGCTTATTCAGCGATAGACTCATTATATTTTATCGTGATCTGGATCAATGGTAGTACTATCATGACATTCAAGTGCAAACCGATAACCACGTCCTCGTAATGTCTCGATGGGATGCAAACGCTGATCAGGATCGAGTTTTCGCCTTAATCGACCAACAAAGACCTCAATGACATTACTATCGTGATCAGAATCCTCGTCATACAGATGTTCACTTAACTCAGTTTTTGATACAACCTGACCTGCATGTAAAACCAGATACTCTAGCGCCTTATATTCAAAGGCGGTCAACTCTATCAGCTGATTATCAATTTGCACCTGTTGACTTAGCGTATCCAGACACAAAGGCCCGCATTGCAATTGGGGGCGAGTCCAGCCTTTCGCCCGCCTTAACAAGGCATTTAACCGTGCCAGTAACTCTTCTATATGAAAAGGCTTGACCAAATAATCGTCTGCCCCCGCCTCAAGACCCTCAACCTTGTCCTGCCACCGACCCCGTGCTGTCAAGATCAGGATCGGGAAATCCCGACCCTGATCGCGTAATCGCCTTATCAATTCGATACCAGACAATCCAGGCAGACCCAGATCTATAATACCGACATCACAGGCATATTCACTCCCGGCAAACAGGCCTTCAGTTCCATCAGCAGCGGCATCTACGGCGTAGCCCTGTTGCCGCAACTGCGTTACTAATTGCTCTCGTAATGTAGCTTCATCTTCAACCACCAGAACACGCATACTTTCTCCTGCTTATTGCGTCCGGTTAATCATATACGAAAGCTACCACCGGATTCACTTGCATTACCCTCTGATAATCAACCCTTATTCAAGGGCCAAAATAAAATCGACCAGAGATTCAATATCGGCATCAGCTACTCGGGGCGAATAGGGCGGCATTGGCACACCACCGGTAACCGCAGTCCAATTACCCTTACCCCCTTTTTTAACCTTTTCTATCAATTGCGCCTTTGCGCCAGCATCATCCCGATAATGGGCAGCAACATCTTTCCAAGCTGGGCCAACGACCTTATTATCGATACTATGACAGGCTAGACAGCCACTCTTTCGCGCCAGATCCAGACCCTGCTCTCCTGCCTGTGCCGCTAGAGGACTCAAACAACCTATTAGGACTACTGCCAACCATTTTGTGTTCATGATATTTCTCCAGTCAATTAAAATTTATATGATTGTTACTGTATAACTTCAATTTCACAGACCCAATCCTCAGGACTAGAATATTATAGGGTTGCTGAACCAATGCTGAACAACACTTGTCAGCCACATTAAAGCCGGTTAAAATCAAAGAGAACTTTTAGAGAACATTAGTGCTGACGAAACGCGAACAATCTGTCTTAGATTTTATCTGTGAATTTATAGCCAACCACGGTCACGGTCCGTTACTCAGTGAAATTGCCCTCGGAATCGGTATACAGTCCAAGGGTACTGTTCACCGCCATGTCCAGACACTGGCAAAACAGGGCCTGATTCAACTAACACCGGGACGGCATCGAGGTATCCATATCAGTAGCATCAAAAAAGGCGACAATACACTGCCCCTGCTGGGACGTATCGCCGCCGGCCTGCCTATCGAGGCCATCCCCGATCAGGATAATGTCAATCTTAGTGAATTTTTCATGGGACCTAATCGCTATATCCTCAAGGTCCAGGGAGAATCAATGATTGATGCTGGCATCCTCGATGGCGACATGGTTGTCATTGAACAGTGCCAACAGGCCGCTGATGGTGAAATTATCGTAGCCCTGATCGACAATAATGAGGCAACATTAAAATACCTGAAAAATAATCAGGATGGCAGCATCACCCTGATCCCGGCCAATCCAGTCATGAAAGCCATGATATATAGTTCTGCTCGCGTCATCATACAGGGTGTCGTCATCGGCCAACTGCGCAGTTATCGATAATCAACAAGTTACCAGCCCTGATACTTAAGCCAAGCCTATAACGAATACACCTGACCAGTTTAAGCCAAGATTTATCCCGGTAAAATTTTCAACGCTCGACATGTAGTCTGGCTGACCAACAGACTATATGCCCAGGGTCTAACATGCCAGACAGGTGTTCAACAATTAGCTCCACCTTTTCCGGTTCATCAAAAAATTCGATTACGACCGGCAGATCCAGTGACATATCAAGCAGCTTTGATGAATGCATCGCACCGGAGTGACCAAAACCTGATATCCCGCGAAAGACAGTCACGCCACGCACCTTTTCCCAGTCGTGCAGGCGTTTCAAGACCGTCTCAACCATTTTCTCGGCCTCAGTCAGGTATAACCTGACCATCGTCACATCAATTGCCTGAATTTTTATTGTCATGCTAATTGTCTCCCTAAAATAATACCCAGCCAGGTAGCGACCAGACAAAGTCCGACACTGAGCATGATATTTAAAATTGCCTTGAATAATTCACCCTGTTCAAACAGATTTAATGTTTCAATTGAAAAGGTAGAAAATGTAGTAAAAGCACCCAGTAAACCAATTAAAAGTGCAGCCCGCCACTCGGGAGTTAATTGACTCCGCTCCAACAGCAGAACAAACAAAACACCCATTAAAAAAGAACCCAACACATTTACAAAGAGTGTGCCCAGCGGAAAACTGCGACCAAACAGATGATAGATCCCCTGTGAGGTCCAGAAACGTAATAGGGCGCCGCTGGCGCCACCCAATGCAATGGCCAGAATCTGACTCATTGCCTGTACCAGTCAAGAGGATAAAGCATCAATCGATTACTTCCTTTTTATCCTGGCCCTGCTTATTACGATCAAGCTGACGTAACTGCTCCAGCTTTTCAGCAATTCGTATCTCCAAGCCCCGGGAAACGGGAAAATAATAACGTCGGCCCGATAGTTCGTCTGGAAAATATTGTTCATTAGCGGCATAAGCATTAGGTTCATCGTGTGCATATCGATAGTGCCGCCCATGCCCCAGTTCTTTCATCAATCGTGTCGGTGCATTACGGAGATGTACCGGCACTTCCAATGAACCTGTCTGTTGCACATCATGCATTGCTGCTTTATAGGCCTTGTATACCGCATTACTCTTGGCCGCACAGGCCAGATAGGAAACAGCCTGAGCCAGTGCCAGCTCGCCCTCCGGACTACCAAGTCGTTCCAGAACATCCCATGCCTCTAATGCCAGGGTTAAACCACGCGGATCAGCATTACCAATATCTTCGCTGGCCATACGTACTACCCGGCGAGCGATATAGAGCGGATCACAACCACCATCAATCATCCGCGCCAACCAGTATAATGCCGCATCCGGACTGGAACCACGTACTGATTTATGCAGAGCAGATATTTGATCATAAAAGCTATCGCCGCCCTTATCGAAACGACGCAGACTGCCCGATAATACCTCATCAACCAGCGAGTCGGTTATATCTTTACCAGCGGCAATTTCCACCATGATCTCGACAAAATTCAAGGCCCGTCTGGCATCACCATCAACAGCTTCGGCTATCCGGTCACATAAGGCCGCCTCTATAACTGGACCTGTGCCACCATAGCCATTATCCATATCAGCCAGGGCACGATTAATAATGCCAACAATATCGGTCTGATCCAGGCGACGAAGGACATAGACTCGAGCTCGGGATAACAGGGCATTATTTAATTCGAATGACGGGTTTTCTGTTGTGGCGCCAATAAATATAAAAGTGCCATCTTCAACAAACGGCAGAAATGCGTCCTGCTGTGCCTTATTAAAGCGATGGACCTCATCAATAAACAGGACAGTTCGACGCTGGGCATGTTGCTGTTGCTGGGCATTGACTACCGCCTCACGGACATCCTTAACACCGGCCAGGACAGCTGACAAACTAATGAAATTGGCTTCCGCATAAGTCGCTATCAATCTAGCTAGTGTTGTCTTACCGGTACCGGGGGGCCCCCATAAGATCATCGAATGCAGACGATCATGCTCGATGGCCTGTCGGAGAGTCTTACCCTTGCCCAAAATATGTTCCTGACCGAAAAACTCTTCCAGCCGCGTGGGTCGCATGCGATTTGCCAGCGGCTGAAAAGTCTGGGCATCACCCATCATAACCATTCACTCATTGTGCAGGCACACTATCCCGGATTACATCGACACCTTCAGGGGCAATGAAGATAAATCGCTGTGAGTCAATTGACCTGTTTTTTTTCACGACACTAAAACGTAGCTTTGTCTTGTGACCGAGGCCATCCCGTAATTCCATTATCTGAAGGACGCCTTTCGCAATACCCAGGCGCAGTTCATCAAAAACCGCATCACGACCATTGGGTAATAATAAATACCAGCTCATTCCATGCTGGTCACCCAGGCTCGTTACGGAAAAGGATTCGAGCAAGGGAGTCTCCCCACTCAATAACAGGGCTGGAGTTTGCCCTAAGGCAGAATCAAATGAACGTACGGTGACCTGTTCCAGGTCTTCATCATAGACCCACACCTGATTGCCATCACCCACAATCAATTGATGATAGGGGCTTTGATAGTCCCAGCGAAACAGGCCTGGACGCTGTAACCACATATGCCCTTCAGCATATTGTATCGATGCACCGTCGACATCGGTCACATCCTGCACAAAGTCCGCATCCAGGGTCTGCATATCATCAAAAAATGACGCCAGCTGCGCCTCACCCTGATCAGCCCAAGCGCTGGACAGCCCTGTAATCAACAACACACAGAGCATCAGGATTAAACGACAACAACCTCGTCCTGTCTGATTGTGCATCAATCCACCTCTACCGGGGGTGGTGCAAGCACCTCTCGCGAACCATTGGATTCCAGTGGACCAACAACACCAGTACGTTCCATTTCTTCAATCATTCGGGCAGACCGGTTGTAACCGATCTTCAGACGACGTTGAACATATGAAATTGAGGCCTTACGTGTCTCAGTAACAATCTGTACCGCCTGGTCATAAAGGGCATCGATTTCTTCGTTAGCCGCCGCGTCCGGATCAACGACCATACCCTCGTCATTGATGTGTTGCGGTCCAGTCAATACCTCATCAATATAATCTGGATCGAAATCTGTCTTTAATTGTTCAACCACGCGATGGACTTCATTGTCATCGACAAAGGCACCATGAACACGCGTAGGAACACTGGTCCCGGGAGGCAGATACAACATATCACCATGCCCCAGCAGTTGCTCTGCTCCCATTTGATCCAATATTGTCCGTGAGTCAATCTTGGAAGAGACCTGAAAGGCTATACGTGTCGGAATATTGGCCTTGATTAATCCTGTTAACACATCAACCGATGGACGCTGGGTTGCAAGTACCAGATGGACACCTGCTGCGCGGGCCTTTTGTGCCAGACGGGCAATTAACTGCTCTACTTTTTTGCCAACCACCATCATCATATCTGCAAGCTCATCAATAATGATTACGATTAACGCTAATGGCTCGAGTGTTGGTGCAATATCTTCACTACTCATCGGCTTATAGGTGGGATCCGGTATCGGGTGTCCATCATCAATCGCCTGCTGAACCTTGCGATTAAAGTTAGTGATATTACGTACCCCCAATTGCGACATTAAACCGTAACGACGCTCCATTTCAGCAACCGCCCAGCGTAGCGCATTAGCCGCCTCCTTCATATCAGTGACCACCGGCGCGAGCAGATGGGGAATTCCTTCATAGACAGATAGCTCCAGCATCTTTGGATCAATCATAATCATGCGCATCTGTTTCGCCGTCGCACTATAGAGCATACTCAAAATCATGGCATTAATTGCCACTGATTTACCGGATCCTGTGGTCCCCGCTACGAGTAGATGTGGCATCTTGGCAAGATCCACCACACTGGGGTGTCCGCTAATATCCTTACCCAGGGCTAATGTCAGCGGTGAACTCATACGGTCATAATCTTCTGATTGCAAGATATCACTGAGCCTTACTACTTCACGATTTTCATTGGGAATCTCTAGCCCAATAACTGATTTTCCCGGGATAACGTCAACAATGCGCACGCTTATCGCCGATAATGCGCGCGCAAGATCCTTGGATAGATTACTTATCTGACTAACCTTAACCCCTGGGGCTGGCTGCAATTCATACCGGGTTATGACCGGCCCTGGGTGGACAGCAACAACATGCGCCTCAATGCCAAAATCCTGTAGCTTCAATTCGACCTGACGCGAGATTGCCTGCAAGGCATCCGGTGACACCGGATGCTTTGGTGCCTCGGCTGAATCTAACAGGGATAGCGACGGGAGATTACTATTGGGATTATCTTTAAAGAGGGGCACCTGACGCTCTTTTTCGACCCGCTCGCTAACTTTGGGTTTAATCAACTTGGGTTCTATACGTACCGGAGGGCTCTGTAGTTTCCGCGTTTTTTCAACCTTAACAGCATCACTACGCTGCATTCGTGCTCGTCGTCCCTGCCAGGCATCACGCATCTGCCAGAAACTCATCCGCACACGAGATATCCCGCGTAGTGTTATTTCACCTAGCTGATCCATCAACTTTAGCCATGACAGACCTGTAGTCAGGGTCACACCAGCAAGAAATAGCGTCAATAAAAACAGGGTTGCCCCAACCAGACTAAAGGGCCTGACCAACAACATCGCCATTAAACTACCAACAATCCCGCCTGGATTATCGGGTAGACTGGCCGCCGGAGCGACAATATGTAGCGTTGCCAGCCCGCATCCTGCAGCAAGGGTCACAATAAAACCAGCACTAATCAAGGTGATCTGTCCGGGCGTCAGGCGAATATGCTCATCGCTTCGGCCACGATAAAGTAACCAGCCGCTGTAACCGATCATGACTGGGAACAACATTGCCAGATACCCAAACAGATACATAAAAATATCGGCCATCCACGCGCCGACCAACCCGCCAGCATTGGTAATTGTTGTACTGCTGTTACTATGCGACCAGGCCGGGTCAGAATGCTGATAACTCAACAGGGACATAAGCACATAGACAGCAACCGCTGTGAAAATAAAAAATGCGCCTTCCCTGATCCTTAATTGTATGTGGGTATTCAACGGGACTTCCCGGGTCTTTTTACGTTTCGCCTGTACCAATCGTTATTCCACCAAGATGTAATCATGACTGTCAGTACTATCATTAAAATAGAGTGACCTGCGACAGGATTATGTCATATATTGCTGCAGCGCGGGATGACAAACCTTACCTGCCTCAATATTAATACCATTTACCAACCCAGGATCTTGACGCCAGTTTGATCCGGCCAGGGCCATCACATAGGGAATCAGAGCGGCTGAAAGTGCCTGAGATGCCGTGCGGGGGACTGCACCGGGCATATTGGTGACGGCAAAATGAGTTATTTCACCGACCAGATAGGAAGGGGCAGCATAATTTGTCGGCCTCGTTGTCTCAATACAACCACCCTGATCTACAGCGATATCCACTACAACACTCCCTGCCGACATCGTACTGACTTGCTCAGCTGAAACTAGATGCGGCGCCTTTTCACCCGTGACCAGAACGGCGCCGATGAGCAGATCAGCACTGCTGACTTCTCGGTCTATCTGCTCTGGATAAGGATAAAGTGCCGTCACGTTATTGCCCAGCCCTCGCATCGCTTCGAGACGTTCGCGCTGTTTATCAAAAACAACAACCTCAGCACCGAGCGCCGCTGCTACCGTTGCCGCGCCACCACCAGCCACACCCCCTCCTAAGATTACAGCCCGCCCCCGCTCTGCCGCCGGCAGCCCCCCAAGCATCAGACCTTTACCACCCTGGGGCTGATGCAGTAGATGGGCGCCAATCTGGGGGGCCAGGCGTCCAGCGATATCGCTCATCGGTGCCAATAATGGTAACCGTCCATTCGCATCAGTTACCGTTTCAAAAGCCAGAGCCGTCAATCCGATCGACCGCAACTGTGCCATTAATTCGAGCTCTGCGGCCAGATGCAGGAAACTGAACAAGATATGGTCTTCTCTTAGCAAAGCAAGATCACTGGCAATAGGTTCCTTCACCTTTAAAATCAGTACAGCCTGTTGACAGACAGACGCGGCATCATCCAGCACGATAACGCCGACAGACTGATATTCGGCATCACTATAACCGCTTAACTTCCCGGCACTATGCTCAACATATACTGTGTGACCGGCGTCTACCAGATAACCAGCTGCGGCCGGTATCAGTGCTACTCGCCCCTCCAGGGTCTTTATTTCCTTTAGGATTCCAATATTCATCGACGCTTTACCTCATTTTATGGTTCACGTAACATTAGCCGATTTAGTCATGGGCTGGTTTTACGTCAATTTAGTTATCGTACTGATCGTTAAGGGTTTTTGAAATGCACCTGGATGCGCGTTCAATATATACGTAACATACCACCATCAATCAATCGAACATACAGCTGGAGCCGAATACGACATGAGTAATACTAAACACTGCCGCTTATTGATACTGGGTTCAGGTCCTGCTGGCTATACTGCAGCCATTTACGCCGCCCGCGCCAACCTGAACCCAGTTATGGTCACTGGACTACAGCAGGGTGGCCAGTTAACCACTACAACAGATGTCGACAATTGGCCCGGCGATAACGAGGGTGTACAGGGTCCGGAATTAATGGACCGCATGTTAAAACATGCCGAACGCTTCGATACCGAAGTGATTTTTGACACCATCAACAAGACCGATCTCAGCAAAAGGCCCATAGAATTACATGGCGACAATGGACTTTACACCTGTGACGCCCTTATTATTGCTACTGGCGCCTCAGCCAAATACTTGGGACTACCCTCCGAGGAGGCATTTCAGGGGCGAGGCGTTTCTGCCTGTGCGACCTGTGATGGTTTTTTCTATCGCAACCAGACTGTCGCTGTCATAGGTGGTGGTAATACCGCAGTCGAAGAGGCACTCTATCTGGCCAATATTGCTGCCGAAGTGATTGTTGTCCACCGCCGTGACGCCTTTAAATCAGAAAAAATACTGGCTGATAAATTACTCGCCAGGGCCAAAGACGGTAATGTCAAAATTCTCTGGAATCATACCCTCGATGAAGTCCTGGGTGACGACAGCGGCGTCACCGGGATCAGGCTAAAAGAGACTACCAGTGGTGACTGTCAGGACGTGAATGTACAGGGTGTATTCATTGCCATTGGCCATCAGCCTAACACAACTATCTTTGCTGATCAGCTGGAGATGGAGCATGGTTATATCACTGCCAGTCATAACCTGGGTGTTACCTCAACCAGTGTGCCAGGTGTGTTCGCCGCTGGCGATGTCTCAGATCCGATTTATCGACAAGCCATTACCTCAGCAGGTTCTGGTTGTATGGCGGCACTGGATGCTGAACGTTATCTGGATAACCTGAATACCGAGACCAGTAATGACGAATCCGGTCTTGATCTTACCGAAAATCGTGCCATTCCCCGGATTCCGGTAGATTCACCTATGACCTACAATGCTGTCGACCATGCAGATAAAAAAACGGCAATTGCTGTAGACATCAGTAATCAGGGGATATTGTTTTTAGCCGATGAATTACTCGATGAAGGTGCATTACTGGAGATTAACCTGACGCCTACTGATACGTCAACGCCTGCCCTGAATGCCATTATCCAGGTCGTGCGTGCTGACAAACTGAGTACCGGGCAGTTTAAAACGGCAGGCCTGATAAAAATCATCAAATGATCGGAATCAACTATCCAGCGTGTTTAGAATAGTTATACATGCAGGCTCAATTCCTACAGTCAATTGATCAAGTATCGGCAATTGACTGGAACAATCTGGTTACAGATGCTAATCCGTTCTTAAGCCATGCCTTGCTGGCTGCACTTGAACATCATGGTGCAGCCAGCAAGGAAAATGGCTGGACACCTCAACACCTGATAGTTACGGAAGGCGACCATCTATGTGGTGCAGTCCCTCTCTATCTAAAGGAACACTCCTATGGTGAATTTGTCTTTGACTGGTCCTGGGCCAATGCCTATACGCGGGCAGGTTTACCTTATTATCCCAAGCTGATCGCTGCAGTCCCCTATTCACCGATAACCGGTGCACGTCTGTTGCTAGGGACCAACCCCCAACAGAATGTAGCAAAGTTGCTTATCGATACAGCACAGAATTTTGCCCTCGAACAACAGCTATCGTCCCTACATTATCTCTTCATCGACCATACTGACCAACAGCGACTAGAATCGCATGGATTATTAACACGACATGGTTGCCAATTTCAGTGGTTTAATCGTAATTATGGTTCTTTCCATGATTTCCTCTCCACCCTGACCGCCAAAGGCCGGAAGAAAATTCGTCACGAACGTAAACGTATCATCGCACAGGAGGTAACCATTGAATGTCTGACTGGCCCAGATATTAGCGTCGAACAATGGTGTTTTTTTCATCAGTGTTATCAGTCCACATTTGATAAAAAAGCTAATTTCGCCCCACTAAGCCAGGGTTTTTTTGAGGAAATAGGTGCTAATCTTAATACACAGGTACTGTTATTGATTGCCTCACAAAATGGTTCACCTGTCGCTAGCGCCCTGTTCTTGCGTAATCATGACACATTATATGGCCGCTACTGGGGAAGCCTAAAGAACATCGATTGTCTACACTTTGAACTTTGTTATTACCAGGCTATTGAATACTGCATAAATCATAGATTACACCGCTGTGAGTCTGGTGCTCAGGGCGAACATAAAGTAAGTCGAGGCTTTAGCCCCATACCTACCTATTCTGCACACTGGATAAATCACCCGCAATTTCGAGCAGCAATCAATCAGTTCGTGCTTGAAGAAAAAAAAGAAGTCTATCAATATATATCAGCCATGAGTACTCACCTCCCTTATCGCCAGTCATAATATCTCCCACAAACACAATATTTACCACTATAGCCGGATTCGGCATTGTTATAATAATGACTACATATTTAACCCGGCTAAAGAATAAAATGGACATCCCAGCTTGGCTTGACCCGGTCGATTGCCAATTTCCAGACCCCGAACTGGCCCTGACTGAACCGGACGGTTTGCTTGCTATTGGTGGATCCCTTCGCCCAGAGATATTAATTGGCGCCTATATGCAGGGGATATTTCCCTGGTATAGTGACGATCAACCAATTTTATGGTGGTCACCAAACCCTCGTGCTGTACTCTTCCCTGAACATCTACATATTTCACGCAGCCTTAAGAAATCACTCAAAAACAGTAATTATATGGTCACCTATGACCATGCCTTCATGAAGGTCATTCATGCCTGCGCCAGATCACGCAACGACAAAATCAACCAGAGCAATACGGGCACCTGGTTGACACACGAAATGATCGAGGCATACAGACGATTGCATATGCTGGGCTACGCCCATTCCGTCGAGATCTGGCAAAGCAATGAGTTAGTAGGCGGGTTATATGGACTGGCTATTGATCGAATATTTTTTGGAGAGTCGATGTTCCATGACCGTCGCGACATGTCAAAGATTGCCCTGGTACATTTAGCACACCAGCTTAGCAAATGGGGTTTCCACCTGATCGATTGCCAGCAAAACACCCAGCATCTTCTGAGCCTGGGAGCAGTCACCATGCCTAGAGCTAAATTTAAGGCCTTGCTCAATAAATATTGCGTCAATCCGTCACCTTGTGCCCCGTGGACAAAAGACTAACCCTGGATATGACCTCAGGCAGCGACAAATCATATTCTTTATATCAAACAGCTGAACAAACCTGCAGCTACTTACCTGATCAAACAGCACAGATGGTATTGTTCGACCCCAACATGACCATGGATCGGACACTCTATTCCCAACTCATCAAGTCTGGATTTCGTCGCACAGGAGACCAAATTTACCGGCCACATTGTCCAACTTGCCATGCCTGTCAATCACTTAGAATCGTTGTTAATGAATTTCTACCTAACCGCTCTCAGCGGCGCATCTGGCTGCGTAACCAGGATATAGAGATAAAATTAGCTTCGGCCCAATTGAACGAAGAACAGTTCACCTTATTCCAGCACTATCTCAATCAGCGTCACCCAGGCGGCGGGATGGATAAACCGGAGTTTGCAGATAGCCAGGCCTTTTTTGCCTCGACCTCCGCAGATACACGCTTTATAGAGTTCCGTTTAAAAAACAGATTGATTGCTGTTGCTGTCACGGACCTGCTGGAAAGCGCCATATCAGCTGTTTATACCTTTTTCGATCCCAACCTGTCACAACGCAGCCTGGGTAATTTTGCTATATTGTGGCAGCTTGATTATTGCAAACATCAGGGCCTGAACTGGCTGTATTTAGGTTACTGGATTCAAAACCATAAAAAGATGTCGTACAAACAAAATTTTCACGCCCATCAAATTTTAACCGCACAGGGGTGGCAGGCAGAAAAATGAGGGCTTAACAACAGCCATTTTTTCGTCTAATATTCGCCATCGGCAAATCTGCATGAAATTTGCCACGAATTACAGTATAATCCGCAGGCGTCTAATTTCCGACGAACTTACATATAACGAAGAGTAGTATGGCAAAAGAAGAACACATTGAAATGGAAGGTACCATCATTGAGACGTTACCAAACACCATGTTCCGCGTTGAACTGGAGAATGGCCACGTTGTCACCGCTCATATCTCTGGCAAGATGCGCAAACATTATATTCGCATTCTGACTGGCGACAAGGTAACTGTCCAACTGACACCTTATGATCTCAGCAAGGGTCGCATAACCTTTCGCGCTCGCTAATAAGTCTTCGAAAATAAGCTCGGTGGCTTAATTAGTCCTGCTGCGAGCCTCGTCCGTACTGATTGAAGCCCAATAAAAGAATCCCGCACAGGCGGGATTCCAAGTAAGGCAAGATCCGATAAACCAGCGACTAGGACTCAACCATCTCAACATGTCCTGTGATGTGGAAGTCGAGTTTGTCTTTACGCATTCCTATTCGGACATGCCCGCCCTTAACCAGCTTGCCAAAGAGCAACTCTTCAGCCAACGGTTTTTTGATAAAATCCTGAATGGTTCTTGCCATAGGTCTGGCACCCATCTTCTGATCATATCCACGCTCTGCCAGCCAGGTCTTGGCTGATGCCGATACGTCAATAGTGACATTCTTATCATGCAGCTGAGTTTCAAGTTCAATGATAAATTTATCGACAACATAGGCAATTGTCCCAGCCGTCAATGGATCAAACTGAACAATACCATCAAGACGATTACGAAATTCTGGTGAAAAAGTGCGTTTTAACGCCTCCATACCATCAGTAGCATGATCCTGTAGCGTAAAACCGATAGAACTTCGGTTCATTTGCTCAGCCCCTGCATTTGTCGTCATAATAAAGATGACGTTGCGAAAGTCTGCCTTACGACCATTATTATCAGTCAAAGTACCGTGATCCATAACCTGCAGCAGCAGGTTAAACACATCTGGATGGGCCTTCTCAATCTCATCCAGCAGGACGACAGAATATGGGTTTTTGTTAACGGCCTCAGTTAACAGGCCACCCTGATCAAAACCGACATATCCTGGCGGCGCCCCGATCAGGCGTGACACAGTATGACGCTCCATATACTCAGACATATCAAACCGTATCAATTCAACCCCCATGATATGGGCCAACTGCTTGGTCACTTCAGTCTTTCCAACTCCCGTAGGACCGGCAAACAGAAATGAGCCAATAGGCTTGTGCATGTCGCCCAGTCCTGAACGAGCCGTTTTAATAGCCGTTGCCAGTGATTCTATGGCTCGATCCTGACCAAAGACTATCAACTTTAAGTCACGTTCCAATGTCTGCAACTTATCTTTATCAGAACTACTAATACTCTTCTCGGGAATACGGGCAATTTTTGCCACAATGGTCTCTACATCACGGACACTAATCATTTTTTTCCGCTTTGATGGTGGCAACAGGCGCTGGTAAGCACCCGCCTCGTCAATAACATCAATGGCTTTATCAGGTAAATGACGATCATTGATATAACGAGCGGATAATTCAGCAGCTACCCGCAGGGCATCACGCGTATATTTAACACTATGATGCTCTTCGAAACGCGGCTTCAGACCTTGCAAGATTTGTATAGTTTCATCGACACTCGGCTCGTTGACATCAATCTTCTGAAAGCGCCGTGCCAGGGCCCGGTCTTTTTCAAAGATTCCCCGGTACTCGGTATAAGTCGTAGAACCGATACAGCGTAACTCACCTGAAGTCAGCACAGGCTTGATCAGATTAGAGGCATCCATGACACCTCCAGAGGTTGAACCGGCACCAATAATGGTATGAATCTCATCTATAAATAGAATCGAACCTGGTTCCTTACGAAGTTGATTAATTACACCTTTCAGGCGTTTTTCGAAATCACCTCGGTATTTAGTACCCGCGAGCAATGCCCCCATATCAAGAGAATAGACGACTCCATCCGCCAACACCTCAGGCACATCGCCATCAATAATACGTTTTGCCAAGCCTTCTGCCATAGCCGTTTTACCAACACCGGCCTCACCAACTAAAAGCGGATTATTTTTCCGCCGACGGCACAGGACCTGAATAACTCGCTCAGTCTCACTGTCACGACCAATCAAAGGGTCAATACGACCCACCATGGCCTCTTCATTCAAATTGACGGCATAGCTCTCGAGGGGTGTTTTGGGTGCTGCCTCATCATCAATATCCTCATCAGGCGAAATTGAAATACCTTCAACCTCATCATCCTCAGAGAACTTGGTAATTCCATGAGAGATATAATTGACAACGTCCAGCCGAGTTATATTCTGGGTATTTAGGAAATAGACCGCCTGTGAATCTTGCTCGCCAAATATAGCGACTAATACATTCGGCGCACCAACCTCTCTTTTCCCTGACGACTGAACATGGAACACAGCACGTTGCAAGACGCGTTGAAACCCGAGAGTGGGTTGTGTCTCTTTTTCTTCATCAGTCAAGATTGGCGTAGTCTCATCAAGAAACAACCCTACATCGCTTCTCAATGTATCTATATCAGCACCGCAGGCTCGTAAAACCGACGTCGCCGCCGTATTATCAAGCAGTGCTAACAATAAATGCTCGACAGTTATAAATTCGTGACTCTTGGCCCGCGCCTCTTGAAAAGCAAGGTTAAGCGTCAGTTCTACATCTTTGCTTAACATGGAACACCTCGTCAGTCTGGTTAAGCTTTCTCCATTGTACATTTCAACGGATGCTGATTTTCTCTTGCTGCCTGATTGACCTGAGCTACCTTGGTCTCGGCAATATCGCGCGAAAAAACCCCGCAAACACCCACCCCCCGGGTATGTACATGCAACATAATCTGCGTGGCTTTTTCCGTACTCAACCCGAAAATTTCCTGCAAAATCTGCACGACAAACTCCATTGGCGTATAGTCATCATTCAATAAAACGACCTTGTACATCGGTGGTCGTTTAAGCTTTGGTCGCGCCTCCTGTACTACCAAACCACTATCAAAATCTGACTGTTGCTGACACTTCTCCATAGGTCTAGATTATAGCCGAAACAGCTTAAATTATCCTGTCCAACTCTAATCTATTGGTCAAATAAATGACTTTTTCAACCTGCCAGCATCCGCTGTTACCTGTGCATTCGCATCAGGCTTACAGGATGTATCGACACTTCATCATACATCTTGACAATCAGATTCACACCCAGTACTGATCCTGGAATCAGGGCCTGTAATCGGGACATGGACTGACGATCAATTTATAACACTGAACTTAGGATTTCATGAAAAAGATGGGCAGAAAGCCCGGTGAACAACAAACATCGCTCGTTTGATTCTTGGTCAGGATCAGTGGGGGACTTGCGTCCCCACCAAACCAAAATCACATATTTGCAATGATAGCCTCACCAAATCCAGAACAACTGACCTGATCGGCATCCGCCATCAGACGCGCCAGATCATAGGTAACAGTGCCCTTGCTAATTGCACCACCGACACCTTCAATAATCAGGTCTGCAGCCTCCAACCAACCAAGATGGCGTAACATCATTTCAGCGGATAAGATCAGGGAACTTGGATTAACCTCATCCTTTCCCGCATATCCCGGCGCTGTACCATGAGTTGCTTCAAACAACCCAATGCTATCAGACAGGTTTGCCCCTGGCGCAATACCGATACCACCGACCTGGGCCGCTAGCGCATCAGAGATGTAATCACCATTAAGGTTGAGCGTGGCAATAACGTCATAATCTTCCGGGCGCAGAAGAATTTGCTGTAAAAAGGCATCAGCAATACCATCATTCACCGTAATTAAATTCCCGGTATTTGGATTTTTAATCTGACACCATGGGCCACCATCTATCTCTGCGGCATTGAATTCAGCTTTCGCCAACTCATAACCCCAGTTCTTAAAACTGCCTTCAGTAAACTTCATGATATTACCCTTGTGAACCAAGGTAACAGTATCGCGATTATTATCGATAGCATACTGGATAGCCTTACGTACCAGCCGTTGCGTCCCATCACGAGACACTGGCTTAATCCCGATCCCCGAGGTCTCAGGGAAACGGATCTTGGTAACGCCCATCTCATTCATTAAGAAGGTAATAAGTTTTTGGGCCTCGGCGCTACCTGACTCCCATTCAATACCCGCGTAGATATCTTCAGAGTTTTCACGAAATATCACCATATCGGTCTTTTCTGGTTCTCTAAGGGGGCTTGGTGTGCCTTCAAAATAGCGCACTGGTCGCTGGCAAACATAGAGATCAAGTTCCTGACGCATGGCGACATTCAGTGAACGAATACCACCACCCACGGGCGTGGTTAACGGCCCCTTGATTCCAACAACATATTGACGCAGGGCTTCAAGCGTCTCCTCCGGCAGCCATACATCGCTACCATAGACCTGATTGGCCTTTTCGCCAGCATAGATCTCCATCCATACAATGGCCCGTTGCCGACCATAGGCCTTTTCAACTGCCGCATCGACTACCCGACGCATCACCGGCGTGATATCAATACCGATCCCGTCACCCTCGATGAAGGGTATAATTGGGCGCTCTGGTACTTGCAGTGAGAGATCCTCATTGACCGTAATCTTCTCGCCTTCGGCCGGGATTTCGATATGTTGATAAGCCATATTTACTCCGTCATCTTCCTAAAAAAGTAGCAGTTTATCAGCTCCATGGGACATGAGCTAATATGTCCTTTATTCTTATGTCTGCCTGGAAGCTATACATATAACCTTGCTTGCCCATAAAGACCATCTCAAGTATCGTCAATGTATGCCCCAAATTATATTGTTCAATAAACCCTACGATGTCCTGACCCAGTTTACTGACGATCAGGAACGCGACACACTCAAAAACTATATCAATATACCTGGCGTCTACCCAGCTGGCAGGCTGGACCGTGATAGCGAAGGCCTCGTCGTCCTGACAGGTGACGGCAAACTACAGCAACGGATTAGCAGT
>CAZYTT010000012.1:0-16270 GCA_964650235.1 uncultured Gammaproteobacteria bacterium
CATATTGATATCGATGATTTGTGCCCCGGCATCGACCTGCTGACGGGCCACATCCAGTGCCGCATCATAGGCCCCATCAATAATCAGTCGTTTAAACCGCGCTGAACCCGTAACATTGGTCCGCTCACCAACATTCACAAACAGGGTGTCACTATCGATATTCAGTGGCTCCAGGCCGCTGAGCCGGCACTTGGCTGGAATAGCAGGAATCCGGCGAGGGTTAACACCCTCCACGGCCCTGGCGATGGCCTGAATATGATCAGGTGATGTACCACAACACCCACCGACAATATTTAATAGTCCACTTCGAGCCCACTCACCAATTTCTGCAGCCATTGCCTCCGGGGTTTCATCATAACCACCAAATTCATTGGGAAGACCCGCGTTAGGATGGGCACTGATATAACAATCAGCCAGTCCAGATAACTCTTCTACATATTGCCTCAATTCTTTGGCACCCAGGGCACAGTTCAACCCAAAACTAAAGGGTTTAATATGACGTAAGGAATTCCAGAAGGCCTCTGCCGTCTGGCCAGACAGTGTTCTACCACTGGCATCTGTAATCGTGCCGGAAATCATCACGGGAAGCCGCCTGTCATGCTGGACAAAATACTGATCAATGGCGAACAACGCTGCCTTGGCATTCAAGGTGTCGAATACTGTTTCTACCAGTAAAAAATCAACACCACCCGTTACCAGCCCGTCGATAGCCACCATATAGGTTTCAACCAGCTCATCAAAACTGACATTGCGAAATCCAGGATTATTTACATCCGGAGATATTGACGCTGTCCGATTGGTTGGACCAAGTACACCGGCAACAAAACGGGGTTTATCCGGATTGGCCTGAGTCATTGCATCGGCCGCTTCCCGTGCAACGCGTGCGGCTGCCATATTTAGTTCGTGAACAATAGCCTCAAGCTGATAGTCGGCCTGGGCTATAGCCGTTGCATTGAAGGAATTTGTCTCCAGAATATCAGCCCCAGCCTCAAGATAAGCTGTATGTATCTCGCACAGGATTTGCGGCTGGGTAATAGCCAGCAAATCATTATTCCCTTTCAAATCACAGGGATGATTAGCAAACCGATCCCCTCTAAAGTCCGCCTCAACCAGACCATAACCCTGAATCATCGTACCCATTGCACCGTCAAGCACGAGTACACGTTGAGCCAATATGGCCTTGATCTTATCTATCATAATTCCTACCCATTGTGACAATTAAATTATTGTAATTAGTCGTATTTTACAGGAATAACGCCCATGCTTAAACCGGCTAATCCGATTAAAAATCGATTAAATAAATATACGCAGCTACCGATATGGTTATTTATAGTAGGTAATGGATTTATCAATGTGGAATCTACCACAGCTGGTCCACTTTGGTTATTGGTGCTTTAACATGATTGGTAAACTTTTTTCAAGATCGAAAATTGATACTGTTAACTATCGATTTTTTAAGGTCTCAGAAAGCCTGTATCTTGTCGGGTTATTTTTTCATCTTGGCATGATCCCGTTGATGTTCGCCCTCGGCGCTGACATTATTGCCGAGTATAATTTCCTTAGTGTAACCGTTTATCTGGGCAGTATTGCCCTCAACCGTAAAGGTCACCACTCCCTAGCCTTCTTAATTTTCTATACAGATACGAATGTAAACACCTTTTTGTCGACCCATTATCTGGGTTGGGAGACCGGATTCTATAACTATATTTTATTACTGGCTGCACTGACCTATTTCAACCCACAGTGGTCTATTAAAATCAAGCTAGCCAGCAGTCTGCTTCTAACTACCAGTTTTACATATCTCTTTGCCAACTATCATGATCTGGCCTACGGCAACCTGGTTCTATCGGACATCATTGGCCATTACCTGCTGTACACCAATACCTTTGCCATTGTCATCCTCTACTCTGCTATTGGTTATTATTACAGCAGCGCCGCTAATATTAGTGAACAAAAACTTATGAAGGCCCAGATGGCAGCGGAACAGATCGCCAACACTGACCCACTCACACAGATTGGTAACCGTCGCTTTATGACCAGCGAAATTGAACGAGAGACAAGTCGATCAAATCGCAAGCATTCCTCTTTTATTATTGCGCTCTGTGATATCGATAACTTTAAACAGATTAATGACGTTTATGGTCATGACTTTGGTGACACGGTACTTGTCAACATGGCCAATACCATTGTCAGCAATATTCGTAAACATGATCAGGCAGCACGTTGGGGTGGCGAGGAATTTATGATCTTGTTACCAGATACAACTGCCGAAGAGGGTGTCGCCTTGATAGAGCGTTTGCGCGATATAATTGCATCCGCCACACATAAATATAAAGGCAAAGAGACCATCACCGTCACAATGACTTTTGGCCTGTGCCGATATAACAGCGAATACAATATCAATGACTGTATTTGCAGGGCCGACCGGGCTTTATATAAAGGCAAGCATAATGGTAAAAACTGTACTGTGATGAGTGATGACAGTGGCAAGTCCGATATCACTCAACATCAGGCCCTGGCAGGTTAAGGCTATGATCAAGCTGTTGGCGAGCTAATTGTTTCTGTTTTTCTGTTAACAAACCCTGATGGCGCCAATGGTAATTAAATAGATCCTGCTGAACAATCGTACATAAGGCATTATCGCTACAATCTGCGGCTGACCGCTCAGCCTTGAGAAACCATTGCTCCGCTGCTATTGCTACCTCTCCATCCACATTGGCTGCCTGTTGCGCCAATAGATTTGCCAAACGATACTGGGCATAAGCATTATCTTGTTCAGCCGCCTGTCGATACCAGCCAATGGCCAGATCACTATCTTTTTCGACGTCTCCCTGACCATGCTCATAAATAAAACCCAGTTCACACATAGCGGATACAATGCCCTGATTTGCCGCCCTGGTGTACCAATATACGGCCTGCGGATAATCGCGACGATAATTGATCTTGCCAGCACTATACATCTGGGCCAGCTTCATCATCTTTTTAACATCACCCTGCTCCGCCGACTGGATATAGAGATCAGGTGCGGCCTCATAACGGGCATCGATAGCAAAATTTTTATCTTTCTGGGCACAGCCTGTTGCCAGTACTGTTAGCATCAGGCTGAAAGCTATTCTATTGAGGTGTTGAGCAATTCCCCTGGCTACTAACACTGCATTGACCTAGGTTTTATGACGTAACAGCAGATCAACCTGCTTTTCTGTAGACAAAATCAGGCGCAATGAATCCAGGTGACGTTTCTCACGAATAATAAACTGACCTTCTTCGGGCTCTATAGGACGTTTTACAGGCGTCGAGTTCAGGTCTGACAAAATATAACCATTTGCACCACGCCCATCACGACGAGCAATCAACAGAGCAATCCACAGGGGTTGTGACTGAGACTCAGCCTGATGCTCTAATTTGGTCAGGAATGTCTGCTCAACAACCCAGAGACCAGGAAACTCTACAGTAGCAATAACCAGGACATATCCCAAGCCCGGAACAAGTAGCACCGAATGATTCTTATCGCTCAACGCCAGTTGTCGCTCGGGGTTTACCCCCTGATGCTGGAGGTATGCAAGGTATTCGGTAAATATATCATTCGCCAAAATAATTACCTCAAAGCTAGGACATATTATCCAGAATAGCCTTTTTCACCGCCTCCATCCTAGCCTCGACTACAACGAGGGGTACCTTCGACTGCTCGATCGCCGTATCAGGGTCCTTCAAACCATGGCCTGTCAGGGTACATACGACCTTGCTACCATTGAGGATCTTACCTGCCTTGATGTCTCTTAATGCCCCGGCTACAGAAACTGCTGACGCTGGCTCGCAGAATATACCCTCCTGTTCGGCCAGTAACTTCTGGGTCGCCAGAATCTCATCATCACTGAACTCATCAAACCAGCCTCCGGATTCTTTTTGCGCCGCCCAGGCCAGATCCCAGCTTTGAGGGTGTCCAATCCGAATTGCTGTGGCAACAGTTTCAGGACTGTCAACCATCTGCCCCCGCAGGAAGGGCGCTGCGCCGCTGGCCTGGTAACCGGCCATAATCGGTGTAGTATTGACAATGCCGTGATTGCGGTATTCGTTATATCCCATCCAGTAGGCCGAAATATTTCCTGCATTACCCACCGGCAGACAATGGTAATCAGGCGCTGTGCCCAGTTCTTCAATAATCTCGAAGGCCGCTGTCTTCTGCCCCTGCAGACGAAATGGATTGATGGAATTGACAATTGAGACCGGGGCCTCACCAGCAACATCTTTAACCAGCTGCATACCATCATCAAAATTACCTTTAATCTGTATGACTACAGCACCGTGCATCATTGCCTGAGCCAATTTACCCAGGGCAATCTTCCCCTCGGGAATTAACACGAAGGCAGTAATCCCGGCTCTGGCAGCATATGCAGCTGCCGAGGCAGAGGTATTCCCGGTAGAGGCACAGATAATGGCACGACTCCCCTCTTCTACTGCCTTGGTAACAGCCATTGTCATGCCGCGATCCTTAAATGATCCGGTTGGATTCAGGCCTTCGTATTTCACATAGATATCAGCCTCGGTCCCAATCATACGAGGAATATTGCTTAATCGAATCAGTGGTGTATTACCTTCACCCAAACTGATAATTCGAGTGTCATCATGTACCGGCAATCGATCTTTATAACGTTCAATCAGTCCACTATAACGGCTACGGAAAGGCATTTTTTGGTTCCTTAATCTCTTTAAATATTATTGCTGATGCGTAATACGGGATAGACTAGCTGGCTAGGCTTTCCATGCGGATACGAGTCACACTACCCTCGATAACATCCAGCGCCTCTATCTGACGTATTGATTCATTCATCTTCTTTTCTTGCACACGATGAGTCAACATGATAATTGTTGCTGAATGTGTCTCAGCCGGCTCTTTCTGGATTATAGCCTCAATACTAATGTCCTGGTCGGCCAGAATACGCGTCACTTCAGCCAACACACCTGGGCGATCAAGGGCCTGCATACGGAGATAATAGGCCGTCTCGACCTGTTCCATATCCAGTATATTAACATCGGTCAGCGACCCGGGCTGGAAGGCCAGATGTGGCACCCTGTTTTCCAGATCCGTCGTCAATGCCCTGGTAACATCAACAAGATCAGCGACAACGGCTGATGCAGTCGGTTCTGATCCGGCACCCGCGCCATAATAGAGGGTAGGCCCCACGGCATCACCATGAACCAGAACAGCATTCATCACTCCATCAACATTGGCAATCAGACGTCTATTGGGTATCAGGGTAGGATGTACTCGCAGTTCAATCCCCAGGTCAGTACGTCGCGTAATACCCAGGTGTTTTATCCGATACCCCAGCTGTTCAGCAAAAGCGACATCGTCACGGGTGACATGACTAATCCCCTCGGTATAGATCTTTTCAAACTGCAGTGGGATACCAAAGGCCAGTGATGACAATATGGTCAATTTATGGGCAGCATCAATGCCCTCAACATCGAACGTTGGATCTGCCTCGGCATAACCCAGGGCCTGGGCCTCTGCCAAGACATCGGCAAAATCACGACCTTTATCTCGCATCTCGGTCATAATAAAATTACCGGTGCCATTGATGATACCCGCGAGCCAGTTAATACGATTAGCGGCCAGACCTTCTCGAATCGCCTTTATGATTGGAATACCACCGGCAACTGCAGCTTCAAAGGCAACCATGACACCTTTGTCCTGCGCTGCCTGAAAGATCTCATTACCGTGTAAAGCGATCAATGCCTTATTAGCAGTAACCACATGTTTACCATTGGCAATGGCTTGCAACACCAGCTCCCGAGCCGGGCTATAACCACCGATTAGTTCAACAACGATATCAATATCAGGGTTATTAACCACAGCAAAGGCATCGTTACAGATCTCAATCCCCTGAGTATTGACATCAGGGAAGTCATTCTGACGCGCGGCTGCATGAACGACCTTGATACCTCGTCCTGCACGCCGGGCGATTTCATCAGCATTACGTGCCAGTACATTGGCCGTTCCACCACCGACGGTACCCAGTCCTAATAAACCTACTTTGACAGGTTCCACATTAAGCTCCTACAACTTGATTATTATCTTTTCTGAACATCTGGCGTAAGCCACGAATCGCCTGGCGAGTACGGTGTTCATTTTCAATTAATCCAAACCGCACATGATCATCGCCATATTCACCAAAACCGATGCCTGGTGAGACAGCCACTTTGGCCTCTTCCAGCAGTTTTTTACAGAATTCCAGTGATCCTAAATGGATATATTGCTCAGGGATCTTGGCCCAGACAAACATGGTCGCCCTGGGTTTTTCTACCACCCAACCAATCGCATTAAGACCATCACACAGGACATCACGTCGATGTTCATACATGGATGCTATATCACGAAGACAATCCTGAGGTCCTTCTAACGCGGTAATTGCAGCAATCTGGATAGGGGTAAACATCCCATAATCCAGGTAAGACTTCATCCGGGCCAGCGCACCAACCAGCGTTGGATTTCCACACATAAATCCTACTCGCCACCCCGGCATATTATAGCTTTTCGACAGACTAAAAAATTCTACGGCAATATCCTTGGCACCTTCGACCTGAAGAATCGATGGTGCTTTATAGCCATCAAAGACAATATCAGCATAGGCCAGATCATGTACAACCCAGATGTCGTACTCCTTGGCAATGGCAATAACCTTTTCAAAGAAATCCAGCTCAACACATTGGGCCGTCGGATTACCCGGGAAATTCAGGATCAACATCTTGGGCTTGGGCCACGAATCCTTAATCGCCTTTTCCAGGCCCTCAAAAAAATCTACCCCCGGTATCAGTGGCACATGACGGATATCAGCGCCCGCAATGACCATACCATAGGGGTGAATTGGGTAGGCAGGATTAGGCACCAGTACCGCGTCACCAGGCCCAACGGTAGCCATAGCAAGGTGAGCCAACCCTTCTTTAGAACCAATGGTTACAATGGCCTCCGACTCGGGATCCAGCTCTACGTCATAACGGTCACGATACCAATTACAGATTGCACGTCTTAGACGGGGTATTCCACGGGATACCGAATATCGATGGGTATCACCTCGTTTAGCCGACTCGACCAGTTTGTCCACAATATGATCTGGAGTCGGTTGATCAGGATTTCCCATGCCGAAATCGATGATATCTTCCCCGCGGGCCCGGGCCCGGGCCTTCAGGTCATTAACAATATTAAACACATACGGTGGTAACCGTTTGATTCTAGGGAATTCTTCTTTCACGGTGTTGCCAATATAATCGCCGAAAGGAGGTTGATATAAAGAGCAGATATTAACAGACTTTTTCAGTTCGCACAGCAGAATCAGTAAGTTGAAAGCTAATTTCATCCTCAACAATCATCTCTGACTGTACTTAAAGCTGAAAAAGTTAACTCATAAATGTTTTTTTTCAAGTTTTTTGGCATAGGCACGATAAGAACAATAGTGTGGGGATGTACAAACTTAAAATATTTACAAGCTAGGGAATCGATTATGAATAATAGAGTTTCACTCGACCAGGACGAAATGCGCCAGGATACCCGCGCCCAGGTTAGTTTAGAGGGGCAGAACAATCAATTTTTCGTTGAGGTGGCTGGTCAGACAGCGCCCATAGCCAATATCCGTGATGTATCCATATCGGGCGTGGGATTACAGCTTGATCATATAATTGCCGAAGGTGAAACTGTACAGCTGGGCTATAACTCAGACGATTTAACATTAAAGGTAAAGGGACAGGTTATCTGGTGCGACGCCCACCAGCAGCCAGCCTCGATCGGCGTCGAGTTCACCAATGAGACACCGCATGAAAACATGTTGTTTTTTCTGGCCATGAGAAAATACCTGGATGAATTCGATGGCCTGACCATGGATATCTAATTCCCTGGCAGATACCTGTTAACTCCTGAGAATTAACCAAAAAAAAAGGGCCAATGGCCCTTTTTTTATTACAGTATTGTGCCAGATGAATTACATCAGGCCTCGCCTACCGCCTTCATGCTCAGACGAATTCGACCCTGCTTATCGATTTCCAGGACCTTCACCTTCACACTCTCACCTTCGGATAATTTATCACTGACATTCTCAACGCGCTCATCAGAGATCTGCGAGATATGGACCAGACCATCCTTACCCGGCAAAATTGTAACGAAGGCACCAAAATCCATCAGTTTTGCCACTTTACCTTCATACACAGAACCGACTTCGACATCAGCCGTTATCTGTTCAATCCGACGCAGTGCCTCCTGACCGGCAACACTGTCTACAGATGCGATCTTCACTGTACCATCATCATCAATATCAATACTTGCACCCGTTTCTTCTGTCAGTGCCCGGATTGTCGCACCACCCTTACCAATGACATCACGAATCTTCTCGGGATTAATCTTTATCGTGATAATGCGTGGAGCATGCTCTGAGATATCTGAACGTGCATCTGCAATCACACTATTCATCTGCTCAAGAATATGCAAGCGACCTTCTTTAGCCTGATCCAGTGCGACACTCATGATATCGCGAGTAATACCATTAATCTTGATGTCCATCTGCAGCGCTGTCACACCATTAGTCGTACCAGCTACCTTGAAGTCCATATCACCGAGGTGATCCTCATCACCCAGGATATCAGTCAATACCGCCGACTGGTCATCCTCTTTAATCAGGCCCATAGCAATACCGGCAACAGGCGCCTTAATTGGCACACCGGCGTCCATTAATGACAGACTCGCACCACAGACCGAGGCCATCGAGCTTGAGCCGTTCGATTCAGTGATCTCTGAGACCACACGGATAACATATGGGAACTTATCCATACCGGGCATCATTGCAGCTACACCGCGTTTGGCCAGACGTCCGTGACCAATCTCACGGCGTTTTGGACTGCCAACAAAACCTGTCTCGCCGACACACGATGGTGGGAAATTATAATGAAACATAAACGGTTCTTTACGCTCGCCCTCGATGGCATCAATAATCTGGGCATCACGCTCAGTACCCAGAGTAGTAACGACCAGGGCCTGAGTTTCACCTCGAGTAAAGACAGCAGAGCCATGGGCTCGGGCCAGCACACCAACCTTCATATCAAGACCACGTACCGTGCGGGTATCGCGACCATCAATACGTGGCTCACCAGCAATGATCCGACCGCGGACAACGGTCTTCTCCAGCTTGGAAAAAGCACCCTTAACGGTATCCTCATCCCACTGACCGCCTTCACTGACCAGGGCGTCAACTGTAACCGAACGAATCTCGGCCAGACAATCCTGACGAGCGAGTTTTTCCTGTATTTGATAGGCAGCTGTTACCTGTTCACCGGCCTGTTCTGCTACCGCCGCTGCCAGGGCCTCATCAGCAGCTGGTGCCTGCCAGTCCCAATATTGGGTATTGAGTTCGGCAGCAAATTCACGAATGGCATTGATAATTATCTGTTGTTGTTCATGACCGAATAGAACCGCATCTAGCATAACTTCTTCAGATAGCTCGCTGGCCTCTGATTCAACCATCAAAACCGCATTGTCTGTGCCTGCAACCACCAGATCCAGTTGCGAATCGGCTAACTGGGATTGGGTCGGGTTGAGCATGAAAGCGCCATCTTTATAACCAACACGAGCAGCGCCAATGGGACCACTAAATGGCAGGCCAGCTATTACAGTAGCCGCTGATGCACCAATAATCGCAGGAATATCAGGATCTATTTCTTTATCCAGCGATACAACAGTAGCAATTATCTGTACTTCATTAGTAAAACCCTTTGGAAACAGAGGACGCATCGGACGATCAATCAGGCGGCACGTCAACGTCTCTTTTTCACTAGGGCGGCCTTCACGCTTGAAAAAACCACCGGGAATCTTACCTGCTGCATAGGTTCGTTCCTGATAATTAACTGTCAGTGGAAAAAAATCACGACCTTCATCGCTCTCTTTTTTTCCAACAACCGTTACCATAACCGTTGTATCACCCATACTGACCATAACGGCGCCTGATGCCTGACGTGCAATAGCACCACTTTCCAGGGTTACGGTATGATCGCCGTACTGGATTACTTTTTTTACTGGTGTCACAGTATATTCCTTAATTTTCAATTCAACAGACAGGATGGCTGCCGAATGACAACCAAAATTTGAACATCACGATACGCATTACGCCCAGGCCTGGAGGCCTGAACGCAATGGTGATGACTAATGTTATTTACGCAACCCAAGACGGCCGATCAGATCCTGATAACGTCCCTGATCCTTCTTACGTAAATAATCGAGTAACTTCCGACGACTACTAACTATCTTCAGCAACCCCTGGCGCGAATGATGGTCATGGATATGATCCTTGAAGTGACCTGATAACTGGTCAATACGTGCTGATAATAAAGCAACCTGAACTTCCGGTGAACCTGTATCACCTTCATCACGTTGATATTCTTTTACCACTGTCATTTTGTGTTCGCTACTAAGCGCCATAATACCCTCTAAAAAAACTTGAGCCTGTTCAAAGCAGGCCATATTCTATCTACTATTAACCCCTAATGACAAGACAAATCATGCAATTAGGTGAAAAATATTGGTTTTAATGTTGAATCAGAGACTCAGCAACCGTTTTGGTGCCAGACGACCATCATCCAGCATGTGTCCAACTCCTAAAAACTGCTCAGGTTTGGCATAAACCCTAACATACCCCTGCCCTGGCGACTTCGGTACCAATACAGCCTGTCCGCGCTTGAGAAAATAGGCAACATCATCATTCAACTGTATCTCCGGCCAGTCCATCAGGGCCTCGTCGGGACCAATCAACAGGTTATCAAGCGCCTCATAGGAACCATTAAGTCGCTCTATTCCAGACATCGTTACCATACGCCCGGCATCAAAGGTGCCTACGCCATCACGATGCAATGCCGAAATATGAGCCCCACAACCCAGTCGCCGACCCATATCCTCAGCCAGGGTTCGAATATAGGTCCCCTTTGAACAGTGCACACTGATCTCTACCCGGTCTGCATTAAAACTGATGATCTGTAGATCAAATATGATTACTTCACGGGCAGCCCGCTCAACGACTATCCCCTGATGAGCCAGCTTATAGAGCGGCTGACCATTTTGTTTTAATGCCGAATGCATCGGTGGTATCTGTTGAATAACGCCGCTAAATTCAGCAACGACCTCATCTAATTGCGCCCGGGTTACCGCACTACAATCCTGTTGTGCCACCACCTCACCCTCGGCATCACCGGTCGTTGTCTCGACACCCAGTTGGATCTCAGCCTGATAGGATTTATCAGAATCAAGCAGGAAACCAGACAGCTTGGTGGCCTCACCAAAACAAATCGGCAACATACCCGTTGCCAGGGGATCCAGGCTACCGGTATGACCGGCCTTGCGGGCATGGAAAAACTGTTTAACCTGTTGTAGTGCGGCGTTCGATGTTAACCCCCTGGGCTTATCAAGCAATAAGATACCATTAACAGGCCGACCATGCGGCCGTCTACGCCGTGCCATATTATTTCTCCGAAGAAGGGTTTTCGTCAGCGCGCGTGCGCTGTATTAATGCAGCCAGCTTATTGGCATTTTCTGTGGTCTGATCGTGAATAAACCGCAGTGCCGGCGTAGTCCTGAGGGTTGAGTTACGAGCCAGTTCGCGGCGTAGGAATCCCGCGGCATGATTCAGGGCGGCAACCGTCTCCACAGCGGCATCCTCCTGACCTAATACCGACACGAAGACCTTGGCATGGGCCAGGTCTGTCGTGACTTCTACATCAGCGACTGTTACCAGCCCCACACGTGGATCCTTTATTTCCCGCTGGATCAACTGGGCCAGCTCACGCTGGATCAGCTCAGCCACACGTGAGGTACGACTAAATTCCCTGGCCATGACGATCGCTACTAGAGCTTACGCTGGACTTCTATGCGATCAAAGACTTCGATTTGATCGCCGGGTTTAACATCATTGTAGTTTTTGACCCCAATACCACACTCGACGCCGGCCTTAACCTCATTTACGTCATCCTTAAATCGGCGCAAAGACTCCAGCTCACCCTCATAAATCACCACATTATCGCGCAATACACGGATAGGGCTGTTCCGTTTAACAGTACCCTCTAACACAAGACAACCGGCAATGGCACCAAATTTCGGTGATTTAAAGACATCACGGACCTCAGCCAGGCCAACAATCTCTTCCTTAATTTCTGGTGATAACATACCACCCAGAGCCAGCTTGACCTCATCGATGGCATCATAAATCACACTGTAATAGCGCAGATCAACGTCGCTGTCCTCAGTCAAACGACGCGCAGCGGCATCTGCGCGGACATTAAAACCGATGACAATGGCTGAAGAGGCAAGGGCCAGATTGATATCCGATTCAGTAATACCACCAACGCCACTAGAAATGATCTTGACAGCAACCTCATTGGTCGATAATTTAGTCAACGATTCATTCAAGGCCTCGACTGAACCCTGGACATCGGCCTTAAGCAGAATATTGAGGATATCAACCTTGGTCTGATCCATCTGCGAGAACATATTGGCCAGGTTGGCTGCCTTCTGGCGGGCAATACGTACATCACGCAGCTTACCCTGACGAAACAGGGCAACTTCTCGCGCCTTGCGTTCATCGGCAACGGCAACGGCATCATCACCAGCACTCGGCACACCAGACAGGCCAAGAATAACAACCGGGATAGAGGGGCCTGCTTCATTAATATAGCGGCCTCCTTCATCCATCATGGCACGGACACGACCAAATTCCTGTCCAACCAGGATCATATCCCCCTTATGCAGGGTGCCTGACTGGACCAGTACAGTAGCGACTGCACCACGCCCCTTATCAAGGCTTGATTCGATCACGGTACCGCGGGCATGACCAGAAACAGGGGCCTTAAACTCAAGGACCTCGGCCAGTAATAACAGACCATCCAGCAACTCATCGATACCTGCACCCGTCTTGGCCGAGACATTGAAAAACATCGTATCACCGCCCCAGTCCTCAGGAATAACCTCATGTTGAGATAATTCCTGTTTGACCCGATCTGGATCAGCTTCAGGTTTATCGATCTTGTTGACGACAACGACCATCGGAACAGATGCGGCCCGGGCGTGCTGTATGGCTTCTATGGTCTGTGGTTTGACACCATCATCGGCGGCCACAATCAGGACGACAATATCAGTTACCTCGGCACCACGGGCACGCATCGCCGTAAAAGCAGCATGTCCCGGGGTATCAAGAAATGTCACCATTCCCTTGTCAGTTTCAACGTGATAGGCGCCCATATGCTGGGTAATCCCACCGGCTTCACCAGCAGCCACACGGGTCTTACGGATATGATCCAGTAACGAGGTCTTACCATGATCGACATGACCCATGATTGTTACAACAGGCGCGCGCGTATGCAGCTCGCCTTCTTCCTCTGACACACTGATTAGGTCTTCTTCAACCTGATTTTCCTTCAATAATCTTGGCGTATGACCCAGCTCTTCAACTACTAGGGCGGCAGTCTCCTGGTCCAGCACCTGATTAATGGTGACCATACTACCGAGATTCATCATAACCTTGATGACCTCAGCGACCTTAATCGACATCTTCTGGGCCAGTTCTGCAACAGAAATGGTCTCAGGAATCGGGACCTCACGTACAATTGGGGCAGATGGCAATGCAAAACCATGCTGGCTACTACTACCCTGACGATGTACTGATGAAGTAGATTTTGATTTTTTCTTGCGCCGACGATTGCCACCATCACCAGCAACATGTAATTCTTTACGGCCATATCGGGTATCACGATCTTCACGCTCATCCCGACCACGTTCCTTGCGTTTCTTTGGTTTTTTATCGGTAGTCGTCGCCGCTGCTTCAGTAGCAGCAGGTTTAGGCTTGGCTACCTGTTGAGCTGCTTCTTCGGCCGCGCGTTTTGCTTCTTCCTCAGCCTTGCGCGCTGCCTCTTCGGCCTCCTTGCGTGCTAACTCTTCAGCTGCAGCGGCATCTAATGCTGCCTGCTGAGCCTGACGTAAGGCCTCGGCCTCTTCAGCCTGCTGTTTACGCCGTTCCTCCTGGGCACGCTGCTCTTCATCTCTGCGTGCAGCCTCTTCAGCAGCCAGATCCTTCCGCATGGCATAAGTACGCTTACCACGAAACTCAACACTGACCTTTTTACTGGTACCGCGCTGGCTACCAGTCTGCTTCAATTCACTAACGGACTTACGTCGTAGTGTAATTTTTTTGGGTTCGGCACCTGTTTCTGCCTGTTTCCCATGGCTGTTACGCAAGAAACTCAAGAGTTCAAGCTTGTCATCATCACTGATGGTTTCATCAGCCGTTCGTTCTCCAAGCCCCGCTTCACCCAATTGCGTCAATAGACGCTCTACCGGGATACCGACCACTTCTGCGAGTTGTTTTACTGTTACTTCAGCCATAAGTTACTAACCGTGTGTTATCAAGCCTGTTCTTCCGCAAACCATGGCGCTCGTGCTGTCATAATTAATTGACTAGCGCGTTCCTCATCAATGTCTGCAACCTCAAGCAAATCATCGATTGCCTGTTCCGCCAAATCTTCCTGAGTAATAATACCTTTACTTGCCAGACGAAAGGCAAGGGCCTCATCCATGCCATCTAGTGCCAGCAGATCTTCCGCTGGAGGCGTCGAGTCCAGTGTCTCTTCTGTTGCGATCGCACGCGTTAGTAAAACGTCACGGGCACGATCACGCAATTCCTGGACAATATCTTCATCAAATTCTTCAATTGCCAACAGCTCCTTGGTAGGGACATAGGCAATCTCTTCAACACTGGCAAATCCTTCCTGAACAAAAATGATGGCGATCTCTTCATCAACATCCAGCTGGTCCATAAACATTTGCTGAATCTTCTGGACCTCGGCCTCGTTCTTTTCTTCTGCCTGGGCAGCGGTCATGACATTCAGCTCCCAGTTAGTCAACTGACTGGCCAGACGCACATTTTGCCCGGCACGACCGATGGCCTGAGACAACTGGTCTTCATTGACGGCCAGATCCATAAAGCCCTTCTCTTCATCGACAATAATGGACTCTACTTCAGCAGGTGACATAGCATTGATCACAAACTGAGCCGGATTTTCATCCCATAGGATAATATCAATACGCTCGCCCGATAGTTCATTCGAGACACTCTGTACACGTGATCCACGCATACCGACACAGGCACCGACTGGATCAATTCGCGCATCATTACTGTTAACGGCGATCTTGGCCCGTAGCCCCGGGTCACGTGCTGCACCACGAATGTCAATAAGGCCTTCACCAACCTCAGGGACTTCCAACTTGAAGAGTTCTATCAATAATTCCGGTGCTGTACGACTAACGAAAAGTTGTGGGCCACGTTGCTCAGACCGAACATCTTTCAGATAACCGCGCAGACGATCACCCGCCCGGACAGCCTCACGAGGAATCATGTCTTCCCTGAGAATTACAGCCTCAGCATTTCCGCCAAGGTCCAGGATGACATTACCCCGATCAAGACGCTTGACCACACCAGTAACCAGTTCCCCGATACGATCCTTAAACTGTTCTACAACCTGGGCCCGCTCAGCTTCACGGACTTTCTGAATAATCACCTGTTTTGCAGTCTGTGCTGCAATACGACCAAAGGCCATTGACTCAATGGGCTCTTCAACATAATCACCCAGGGCGACGCCAGGGGTGCGCGCAGTGGCATCCACCAGGGTCATATGGGCATCGGCAAAACAGGGGTCCTCTGCCTCGGAAAAGACCTCATCTTCAACAATTAGCCAACGTCGGAATGTCTCATAATCACCGGTTGCGCGGTCAATTGACACGCGAACATCTATTTCACCGTCATGGCGCTTTTTTGTAGCTGCAGCAAGTGCAGCTTCAATAGCACTAACGATAATATCCTTGTCGATGCCACGTTCATTAGACACGGCATCTACTACGTATAAGATTTCTTTGCTCATTTTTCGTCTCTTCTAAGACTGACCATCTAGGTCGTTACCATCAAATTTCGGGAACTACTCGTGCCTTGTCAATATCGCCCAGGGTAAAGGTAAAGGTCTCACCATCTACCTCAATCTGAATATCTTCACTCGTCGGTGTAACACCCAGCAAGCGACCAGTGTAATTACGTCGTCCTTCAAAAGGGACCTGTAATTTCAGTTTAACCAGGCTACCCTTGAACTGTTCAAAATGTTCAGACTTAAACAACAACCTGTCCTGGCCCGGCGAGGACACCTCAAGGATGTAGTGCTCTCTAATCGGGTCTTCAACATCCAGGATTGCACTAACCTGATAGCT
>CAZYTT010000012.1:16370-17587 GCA_964650235.1 uncultured Gammaproteobacteria bacterium
TGTAGTGCTCTCTAATCGGGTCTTCAACATCCAGGATTGCACTAACCTGATAGCTCACGTCACTGCAATCATCAATAGTTATGCCTGACTCTTTATCTATATATATACGCAACAAAGAGCGTTTACCCTGAGGTATGTATTCAATACCCACCAGCTCACATCCCAGCACATTAATAGCTGGCTCCAACATAGCCTGAAGTTCCTGATGTGCCTGACGCATCAAACATACCTACTCAAACAAAAAATGGGCCCATTGGCCCACATAAAAAATGCGCTACATCACTACCTAGATCCAACTAACCATGGGTGATTGCGCAATCTAAATATCTCTTTACCACTTACCTGCAATAGCGCCGCACTTCATCCTGCAGATAACAGGGCACCTCATATTTCATTTGCACGTAACAGGGACGAAATTATAGGACCCTGCCTGTCAATTTGCAATAGCCGATAATCAACCGTTATGATCGCCATGAATTGTTGGCTAGGTTTTTACGCAAGCTGAGCTAATGCCCCATAAGTAAATTACTTATTATTTTGATTTTAATCCTGGGGTGCCGGGAGGATTCCAGGAGGAGGCAAGGTAAGCCATAATGAAACATCCTCAATTTACACAACTGGCCTTAACCATACTTTTAATACCGTTACTTGCGACCTCAGCAGCGAACGTCATCATATTGACATCCGTTCAAGGTCTAGTCTTTAATGACCCCCTCCAATTACCTCCAGATCGACTCGGACTCGTTCTGGGCTGCCCACCTACAGTCGTCAGCGGCAAACCAAACACCTATTTTGAACAACGCATGGATGCAGCGGCCACATTAATCAGGGCCAGAGTCATCAAGAGGTTAATTCTCAGCGGTGCCACCGACGGAGGCAGCTATAACGAACCCTTGGCAATGAAGAGGGCACTAATAAAACGTGGGCTTAGTGCTAACGACTTTTACGCTGATGATGGCGGTAATCGCACCTATGATTCCTTGCTCAATGCTCACCAGCAACATCCCGGCCAGCCCATCATTATCATCACTCAACGCTCACACGCAAAACGCGCCCTCTATCTGGCCAAACACCTGGGTATTGATGCAATTGCCTTTGACGCCCAGACCCCGGACTTTAATGACACCCTGATCTTGACACTCCGAGAATCCCTTGCACGTGTCCGTGCCATCCTGGATATCTATTGGCCAGAAGTCCGCTTTGTCGATTAAGATTGC
>CAZYTT010000012.1:17687-27588 GCA_964650235.1 uncultured Gammaproteobacteria bacterium
TATATTCAGCCATTGCTGATTGCCCTGAGTTGAGACAGATCAACGATCGTTAAACAGGCCCGCTGCAGAGTTATTATCCGGCGACGCTCCAGCTCCTTCAATAATCGACTAACAACTTCTCTGGCAGTACCCAACTCATTGGCAATATCCTGATGGGTTATATGTAAAACCTGCTGATCATCCATCCGCTGTACCAGCAGATGGGCCAGGCGCGCATCCATGCGTTCAAAGGCTATAGCATTGATCAGGTAGAGCAAATCAGAGACTCGTCGCGCATAGCCCGTAAAAACAAACTGACGGAAGGCAGCTGATTGCGCCATTGCCTGATCAAATACCTGAGCGGGAATCAGGACGGCCTGAACAGCCGTTTCAGTTATAGCCTCAGCCTGATAGGCCTCATTAGCCAGTAGACAGCTAGTTGTCAGGATACAGGAACCACCGCCCTCCACCCGGTACAGGACAATTTCATGCCCCGACTGGGAATACATCTGCACCCGTACGGAACCACTTAGTACCAGTAAGAAATGGTGACAATTATCGCCGACATGGTAAACCACCTTTGCTGCCGGCAACTCGACAAAGCTGACCTGATCAAGCAGGGGTTTTTTCTCGTTATCCGCCAATTCATTTAATTGCGGAAAATGCTGAATCCAATCTTTCATTATCCTGTTCCTGTAAGGCTAGCCAGTAGAACACCTACCCGACTCAATGCCGACCATTCAACTAACGAGACTAACTGCGACAATATGTCGCGCGTCAATTTGTCATATTTAATCCTGGCATCCCGATAAGTAGAATAAGCTCAAATAATCACACAATACCAAGGAGTTTTTCATGAGTATGTCTTCTTCCTGGAGCCGAACATTTACTCGTTGCGGTCTCGTCGGTACCAGTATCACGCTAGCAATACTAATGACTGGATGCAATAGCTCCTCCGACTCCAATACGGCGACGATTACCGGGACAGTTTTTGCTGCCCCTATCAGAAATGCGACCTGTGAGCTACAGGATACCAATCAGGTCAGCATTATTCAGGATAGTTTTACGACTAATGCACAGGGCGAATACAGCGTCAACATTCCGACGTCGCGCATGAGCCAGGATATGATCCTAAGCTGCAGCGGCGGTACTTACACCGATGAGGCAACTGGTTCCACTACGAGTGCCGGGACCTTAACAGCCTATGTCGCCAACGGCACAATAGGCGATGGCGACCAGATCCATGCAACGCCCGAGAGCACCATTGTTCAGCAATTAGTCAGCGCTCATAATATGACGCTCACAGCAGCTCAAAACGCCTTTAATACGGCCTTTAACTATAATGTTGACACCAGCATGGCTCCCACCAATGCCATGAACCCAGCAGGAAACGCCAGTGATGCACAAATACTGGCAGGCCTACGTGCAGCGGCCTTTAGTCAATTAACCACTGACCTTAACCTGAATGCCACTCAGCAGTTTGAACTCCTGGCAGCACTTGCCCGCGACCTCAGTGACGGACAGCTGGATGGCCAGGACGCTATGGGACCTATCATGATCGATGGCACACTGGTCACACTGCCTACAGACATCCTGAATCGCTTTGCTGTTGCCATTGTAAACTTCAGGGACAGCGGTAACGATAACTCCGGACTAACTAATGACAAGCTGGGCACCCTACCATTTGCCAGAACGGTACTGACAACAAACTATAAAGTTGAATACCTGAGCAGCCAGATGATGACAGTGGAAGGTCAGAGCCAGTTTCAGATCAGTGTCACCGACAAGAGCAATGATACTGCAGTGACGGGCATCACCGTCACCCTGATGCCGATGATGCATATGTCCACCATGATGCACTCGACACCAGCCAAGGGTAGCTGTAGTGAAAACCAGTTAGCTCCGGGCACCTATGATTGTACCGTGTTTTATCTAATGCCATCGGTCATGGCCAGCGGCATCAGCATGGGTTACTGGGATTTACATGTCATGCTAGGCATGAATGAAACAGCCCATTTTTATCCCACCGTCATGATGGCCATGGGTGATACCGTCAGGGCCGATCTCAGAGGCAGTGGTTCAGATCAGATTATGAGTATGACTGGGAGTACAGAAAATCGTCGTTATCATATCTTCTACTCAGGACTGACTAGCAACAACGATTTTTCCGTCTTCATCGCTGCGCGTGAGTCGATGATGAGTATGCCAGCCCTGATTAGTGGTATAGAACTGAGTTCTGGCACAATGTATGCGTTTACTCCTGCAGCAATCAGTGTAGAGATGTCTCTAGATGGCGCTAACTGGGCAACTGCGACAACTGATAATTTTGGCTACTGGAAGGCCAGCCTCGTCGGCTTAACTGCAACTACAACTATACCTGTTTATGTGAAACTCATGGTTAGTGGCGAACAAAAGACAACAAATGGCAATGCCGCTGATAACATTACTGACCCGGCACTGACAAACGAATACGCAACATTTAATGTCACGCCTGGTGGCTCGAATACTGGTATATAATGCAACGATTGAATAAATATAAACAAGCAATCTTGATTGTGGCGCTGACAGTTACTGTCAGCGCCCTTTGTCTTTCCAGCCCGGCATGGTCAGCGTCATGTTGTGGTGGCGGCTCGGCGTCGTCGCTGTTATTGCCCAAGTTTTCACGGGCCATGGTCGATGTCAGCATCGATAATGAACACTACAATGGCTTCTGGGATAAAGACGGCAACCTCGGCAGTGACCCACAAGGTTCCAATCTCAATCAGTACCGGATCAATTTCGCCTATGCCCAGCGCCTGGCACCACGATGGCAGGCCTCCTTTAACCTGCCCTATGTCTGGAACCGGAATCGCTACGCCAGTCTGACAAGAGACACCAGTGGCCTGGGTGATGCCAGTGCCTCACTGTGGTATGAGGCCTTCGACAAAATCATGTGCGTCTGGAATGTGAACACCTGGAGAGACCTGTTACCAGCGATCTACTGGGGCGGCACCCTGACGGTACCAACCGGTATCTCACCCTATGATAATGTCAGTGATAATTTCGATATCACCGGTCGTGGTGCCTATCGACTGGATGCCTCGGTACTTATCGACAAAACAATTTATCCCTGGAATGCCAGCATCAGTGCCAGCTATGGAAAATACCTGGAACGCCCTATTAACCGTGAATATGGAAACTATGTTGAACCCTATGACAAGCAGCTCGGTGACCGGTTTAATTCAACGATTGCCTTTGGCTATACCTATTTCACCAATACCATGGAATCTCTAACGGGCACACTTGCCTATGCCTATCTTCGTGAGAGCAAGAGCCGTATTGATGGAGCCATTGATCCCACATCGGGTATTCGCAAACAATCAATAACCATGACGCTGGCGTGGGCCAGTGAAGATCGTGACTGGATTGTAAAATTGACCAGGAGTCATGCACCGCGACTGGAAGGCTGGGGCAAGAGTTTCCCGACAACCGACATATCAACCCTGGGGGTCAGTCATGTCCTGCGTTAAAAAGAAACATTCAATAATGGCAATACTCCTGATAAGTAGCGCACTTGCTGCCTGCAATGACCTCTCCGGTGACCTGATACCATCAAGTAGCGACAAACGCAGCACCGTCATTGCTGGCTCTACCGGCAATCGCCCGGGACAGCTCGTGGCCGACTTTACTATTAAAGACAGCCTCAACAATGACTTTACTCTGTCTGACCATCTCAATAGCGGGACTCAACCGGCCGATGTTATAGTGCTCTACTTCACCATGTGGTGTCCCATCTGCCTATCCCACAGCGACCATATCTATAACACGATCATGCCGCAGTTTATGTCACGAGGCACTGTCGTCTATGGTCTGGTCGATTATGTCTCCGGTAGTGTCGCGGCCACGCGGGCATCAGAGCTCGCCAATGGCTATGGTGGCAGTGATTTTGTAACGCTATCTGACGTCCATCAATCTTTATTTAATCAATTGAATGAATCGATGGGGGCCGTGGTCGTTATTGCAAATGATGGTACTATTTTACTCAATGAAGACTTTCGTGATGGCACAGCTCTGCAAACCACCCTGGACCAACAGTTACCATGAATAAAACCGTACTCATCCTTTCAGCGCTACTCCTGTGCAATAGTTTATATGCTGATGAACCACAGAGTGATGTTGGCAAGGACATCTTTGAAGACTACTGTGCCAATGCCTGTCACCAGACACCAAGGGCAACGGGGCTAAACAATAAACAATGGCAGGTCGTTATAAACACCATGCAAAAACGCATGATAAGCGCCGGTATACCACCATTAACCCAGGATGAACAAAAACTGTTACTGGATTACATTAGCAAACAGGGGCAGGATCGATAAATGTGCTGCCAAACACCTCACCTGATAAGACTGATGATTGTGCTACTGGTCACCCTCCTTTCCAGCACAGCTGCACACAGCGGGGAAATAGAAGCAGGGAATCGCGAGGCTATGCCAAAAATTCACTGGACCGACGATAAGGGCAAACCCCACCAGCTATCAGACTCCAGCGGTAAGCCCCGCCTGCTTCATTTCTGGGCGGCCTGGTGTATCCCCTGTCGAGAAGAAATGCCACAATTGCTGCGTTGGCGAAAGGCCCATACTGACATCGATGTCATCTTGCTATCACTTGATGATCGCCTGACACAGTCCAATCACTTTATTAACAAAAATCAGTTCGATATGTCTGCCCGAATCCTTAACCCTGATGATGCCGATACACTCGGTATTAACATTGTTCCTTATACCGTCTTTGTCTCCAGCGACGGCCTGTTCTTTGGTCAGATTTTTGGCATGGGCGACTGGGACGATGATCAATTCACCGACAGCGTCTATCAGCAATTCGGGCTAACACCGGCATCGATATCCACGGAATCGCAGTAAAATTGGCCTAGCGGCGAACCGGCCGCCGTTGTAATTTTCGCTGAAGCGTCCGTCGATGCATATTCAGGGCCCGGGCCGTTGCCGATATATTGCCCTCATGCTCGGCCAATACCTTCTGAATATGCTCCCACTCCAGCCGATTGACCGACAGGGGTTGGTCTGACACAACAATTGAGCTGTCACCATCACGTTTTTTAAAGGCTGCCACAATATCATCAGCGTCCACCGGCTTCGCCAAGTAATGTGTCGCCCCGAGCTTTACCGCCTCAACCGCAGTAGCAATACTGGCATAACCGGTAACAACGACGATTCGGGTATTGCTGTCTAAATCGATTAAAAACTTCACCAGTTCCAGACCGGACTTACCCGGCATGTTCAGATCCACCGTTGCATACTCAGGGGCATCCTGTTGACTGATAGCAATGGCCTCATCCACACTATGCGCAATGGTTACGACAAAGCCACGACGACTGAGAGCCTGTGATAACACCCGCGAAAATACCTCATCATCATCGACCAGGAGCAGACTTGAGTAATCGATCTGTACCTGTTCATCCGACCCAACCATTGCTACACCCCTAAAACTGTTAACGGCAACGTTAAGTTCACATGCACACCATTAGTATCGTTACGATTCTCAATGCTTAATGTGCCTCGATAGCGCTCAACAACACTACGGGCGAGATACAGACCCAGGCCATGCCCATCAGCCTTGGTGGTATAAAAGGGTGTACCCACAGCAGTTAACTGCTCTTTATTCAGCCCATCACCCTGGTCATAGACATCAACAATAAAATGATGGCCTGTAACATAGGCCCTTACGGCGATAGCATACATGGACGCATCAGCGGCATTATTCAGGATATTGATAATAGCCTGCGTTAATGTCTTATCCGTCAGTATTTCATGGTTACTATTGGCAGGTACCTCTACCGACAGGTCGAGATGGGCATCAGACCTTAATAGTTGCCACTGTGCCAGTACATCCCTGATATAGACATCAACAGCTCGGGGGCCCCCGCCCTCACCCCGGACATGTCCAGCACTGGCAGTAATGTCGGATAAAATCACCTTACAACGATCAAGCTGAGCCCGGAGTACACCGACCTTATCGAGCAGGTCATTATCCTCAGAATGATCATACTTGAGCTCATTGACGAGTACGGCCATCGTCGCCAGTGGCGTCCCCAGCTCGTGCGCTGCTCCAGTTGCCAGGGTACCCAGGGCGACCAGGTGTTCATCCTGCAATGCCTTTACCCTCGATTTGGCCAGCGCGTGATCACGTTCACGCAGGCTGCCAGACATCCTGACAACAAAAAATATCACCAGGCCTACACTTAATAAAAAACTAAACCACATACCGATGACGTGGAGACCAAACCCCCCTTCCTCGCTCAGCACCTCCAGATGCTTGTGGGGTAACGGGACATAGAAAAAGACGAGCAGTGAATAACAGGTAATTGTCAAAATCGCCATCAGCCCTGCATAGCGAGGAGACAATATTGACGCTGCGATTACCAGCGGCAAAAGAAACAACGATACAAAGGGATTGGTATACCCCCCTGAAAAGTACAGTATGGCTGCCAGCACTAACGTATCCACAGTCAGCAGTAGGGCAAACTCTATAGGTAAAAGTTGCTCCCTGGACTGGTTTCGATACCAGGCAAACACAAAAAACAGGCTGTGAAGGACAATAATGAGACTAATATTGCCGACCGGCAATTCTACTCCGAACCAGCTAAAGGCCAACCAGAGAGCACCAAACTCACAGAGTATTGCAATACCTCGTAATATCTGCAGACGTTTTACATTTGAGGCCTGCACATAATCAATGACTGAATTCATTTAAACCCTTGAAAGCTTAATAATGGACAGAACAGCTTACCGGGATAACGATCAACATTACGCGGCTAATAAAACTAACCTGTCACGACATATTATACCTGGTTTATAACCAGTTTACGGTCTAAATTGCGCCTGTTAAGCACTGAGACAGATGCTACCCATCCAGCAGATTGTGCGTTAATATCAAACTATAAAATAAATACTCGATCTGTACAGGAGCAGAACTTTCCAACCAATCAGGGTCATCTAATGAGACAAAAAAACTTCGCCATTACCATTATTTTCTTGATCAGCTTCAGTCTTCCCGCCGCCGCCAATAATCTTGGCTATAATTATCTGGGGTTTGATTTTGGCTCAATTAACTATAACGATACTATTTCTTACAACGGGTACAACTTTGATACCTTTGGCACATTCAATATATACGGTTCATTCAGTCGAGATAATCGTGTTGCCTTCCTGTTTTCAATCAATGGCGAAGGGGCCGATTCACCTGGCGGCAACACCACCCTCAGCACTGCCGCACTCAATATTGATGCCAAATTTATTAATCATTTTGATTTTACTGACCTGAACTTCGCCTTTGGCCTGGTATCACTGACCGAAGAGGCCTGTATAAACAATTTTTGCAGCTCAGCAGATGATTCAGGTTACCGATTTCTATTCGAGGCGCGGCATGAATTAAACCTAGCGACAGAACTCTTTATAGTCTGGACCCGACAGAAACTGGATTTTCTGGGCAAAACTACAATGCTGCGATTTGGTACGGCATTTAACTTTACCCCCTACTCATCGATACGCCTTTCCATAGCCAGAAACAGGGATCAGGATGTTGCAACCAATCTGGGCTATCGCTACACCTATTAACTGTATTCAGGTTTTCCAGTGAGCGGCGAATACATCTGAGTAACGTAACTCGACAGTTACGCTACTCATTGATGATCCTGATTTCGACTCGACGATTTTCAGCCCGTCCTTCACGAGTATCATTGGAGGCAACCGGACGTGTCTTGCCATACCCACGAAAAGATATAAAGCCAGGCTGAATGCTCCCAACCTCAATCAGAAATTTTACTACTTTCTCTGCCCGCAGACGTGATAACACCTGATTGGTTGAATCATCACCTGTTGCATCAGTATGACCTGAGACCTCAATATGACCCTCAGGGAAAATACGTACCGCATTGATAATTTTATTCATTAATGGGAAATTTTCGGCCTCAATCTCACTTTGCCCAGAAAAAAACTTAAAGCCATGAGCAGAGATCAATACATTTTTTCTCTGTCGGGAGACACTGGCCTCTGTCGGAGTAAACATATCATGAATTTTTTCAAATTTACGTTGTTCACTCTGTTCTTTTTCTTCCAGTGCCTTCCTCGCCAGTTCAGATTTAGCCAGGTCCTCCTCAAATTGAGATCGCAGGTTTTCCATTTCCTCCTGATTGACTGACATTAATGCCGACACCTTACTTTCAGAGGCCGCCAGCCGAGCCTTCAGAGCATCCTCTGTCCTGGTCAAATCTGTTCGGGCGACATCACGCTCAGTCATAGTTGTCATTATATTGGTGCGTAAAGTCAAGACTGCATTTTCATTCGATTCATTAAAAGGTAATTGACCACCAAAAGGTTCGTTAATCATTGCTAACTTTGCCTGATGCCAAAGAACAACCTCTTCCATAGATAGATCGCGACGATTAAAATCTCTGATAGTCTCTGCAACAGATTCACTGCGTTGTATTAACCACCTCGCCTTTTCAGCATGAAGGCTGGCCTTATCAACTTGGGTCCTGTCAGCATCCAGTATTGACAGAGCTAGATTTATCTCTTCAACGGCATGCCCCAGTGTCATAGGCGCATAGTCATCGACATCATGTTTCCTGGCCTCCTGCAATGCAGCCCTGACACCATCCACGGTACCGCGTTTGAGAGCAATCAATTCCTGCGTCGAATAAGCGGCTATAAGTTCGGGTCGGTTCTTTTTCGCCTGTTCGAGATTACCTTGCTCAATCAATGCAGCTGTCTGTTTAAAATCAGCATCCAGGTCACTTATCGCGCTATCACCGAGATGATCAGCCCCTGCTTGATAGGCCCGATCCCGCACCTTGATAACCTCTGCTAATAATCCCCGACTAGTAACCAGGTCATTATTAAGCTTGTCGAGTTGCTTAAACCCGGCATTAGTAGATGACTTAACTACCGCATCATTATTATCTTTGGCGGCATTAAAAGACGCTTCGAAGGCCTGTTCAGTCATACGATAACCGATGGGTGCAAGAAGTTCTGCGCCTTCAACCTTGGCTGCATTCAAGGCAACCTCTAACCGTGTAACCTGGGGATACTGAGTTAACACCTGATCAGACGATAATTGGGGTTGAGTCGCACAGGCCCCCAGTAGTGAAACGAGCCCCAAAAGTAGAAGCCTTGCTAAATATTTGTTCACAAACACATCCTCTATGCTATACCAACACCGCTAGACCAACATCACCAATAAGGTCAAACTATCCAGCCGTTATCTTTACATAGTGATGGTTATTTGTATCATTTTTTATTCTATTAGCCATAATACCTGTTATTGTTAAATAAAACTTAAGATGCGAGTCAAATGCGATGATCAATGTATATTTATACTCTGCAAATGGCATCCGGAAAGGTAGGGCGGAACTCATATCAGACTGGCAACAGACGACAGAGGGTTTATCTGGCTAAATAGTCATGCCACTGAAAAGCTGAAGAGATAGAACTGCTTTCTTCGGTTTTTAATATTCGCACCTTGTCGATCCAGAATGACCAACGTGAACGTCACCCACCCAAGATTGAGCCCTTTGATGATTATACCTTCATATTAATACGTGGCCTCAGCATCGACTCCGACACCATTGATTTCAGTACCGTACAGCTCACCCTGTTTATTGGCGAACGTTTTCTGGCCACCGGACAGTCAGGGCCTTCACATAGCATCAGTCAATTAGAAAGTGAACTGACTAATTTAGTCGAACCTGATCTCAATATGGCTGATAAGCTGACCCTGAGAGTCTGTCGCCTAATGGCAAGACGCTATGTCAAAATTTTGCTGGACCTTGAACCGCGACTTGAGGCAATTGAGGATCAAATCATGTCCAGCCCAAATGATCAGATGCTTGGCGAACTGATTGGATACAAAAGTGACCTAAAACGACTCA
>CAZYTT010000013.1:0-18465 GCA_964650235.1 uncultured Gammaproteobacteria bacterium
CAGTTATTCATTGTCATTAGTCTTACAGACTGAATGTCATTAAATAATTAAGTTTTATAGCCTTGCAAACGATACCAGACTGTATTTGCCAAATACTAATGGCATTAATTTTGCTAAAAAATAACAATAAAAAAGAGACGATGTGCCGATAAGACTGTTGAATGTACAACACGGCCATTTAACAACTCCGGACTCTATAAATGGAAACGAACGAAAAAGCGGCAAAATGGATTAATCAGGTAAAAGGCCTTGTTACTCCACCCGACATCTGCATCACTATCTTTGAGATGGTGGAATCTCAAACAGCAACTACGAAAGATTTAGGTGATGTTATTAGTCAGGACCCCAACCTGAGCGCCCGCTTATTAAAGATTGTTAACAGCCCTTTCTACCAGTTCCCGCGAAAAATCGACACTGTTTCCAGGGCAATTACGATCATTGGAAACCGTGAATTGAGCAGTCTGGTACTAGCAGTTTCTGCCGCCAAGACATTTGCCAATATCCCTAACGAGCTGGTCAATATCAATACCTTCTGGCGCCATAGCATCTACACAGCCCTGATTGCCCGTGAACTCGCCAAACTGTGTAACATCCTTCATCCCGAACGGCTTTTTGTAGCCGGAATCATGCATGATATCGGCAGTCTTATCATCTATAACCGCGTACCGGATATCGCTCGCGCGCTGCTAATTCAATCCAATGGTAGTGAGCATATCTTATACAAACTTGAACAGGATATGATTGATACCACCCATGCCCAGATTGGCGGTATGCTGCTCGAGTCATGGATGTTACCGAAGATTTTAAGAGAAGCCATTGCCTATCACCACGAACCCCTGGCCTGTGAAACAGCGCCGGTAGAGGCCTGCATCATTCATATTGCGGATATCTATGCCAATGCCTCCCTGATTGGCGGCTTTTCTGCCGAACCTAGCCCTCTGGAAGAGATCCCTGATCAGCTGTGGAAGATTCTACAACTTGATGTTAATACAATTGATATTGAGGCGCTGATAGATACAGTTAATGGGCAATTCGAAGAGGTTAATAGTCTCCTTCAGGGTTAAGCAGACTGACGTTATTTAGACCATGTTATCGGACATTAAGCGCAGCTGTCTGGCGCATAAGATGACAAGGACTTGATCACGGCTGTAAAATGGTTGTTTTCTCGCAACCTTCTGGATTTTACACGTGGCCAAACATTCATCCGATTCTGCTTCACCAATTCAAACTTCATCGCCGTCAACTCACCCTGCATTTGAGTTAGTTCGAACTGAAAGGGTCGACTCGTTAAACATCCTGGTCGAAGAATACCATCATAAAAAAACCGGGGCCCGGCACTTCCATATTGCGAACAACAAAAGTGAAAACGTTTTTTTAGTTGGCCTCCGAACAATCCCGGTTGACTCCACGGGAGTCGCCCATATCCTTGAACATACCGCACTATGCGGTAGCAGACGTTACCCCGTACGTGACCCATTTTTCATGATGATACGGCGATCATTGAATACCTTTATGAATGCCTTTACCAGCAGCGACTGGACCGCCTATCCCTTTGCCAGCCAGAACCGCAAAGATTTTAACAATCTACTCGATGTCTACCTGGATGCAGTATTTTTTGCCAATCTTGATGAACTCGATTTCGCCCAGGAAGGTCATCGTCTGGAGTTTGCTGAAGGTGAAAACCCCGATAGCGAACTCACCTACAAGGGTGTCGTATTTAATGAAATGAAGGGGGCAATGAGCTCTCCCATCAGTACTCTCTGGCAGGCCCTGAGCAGCCACCTGTTTCCGACCACTACTTACCACTATAACAGTGGTGGAGACCCCGAACATATTCCTGACTTAAGCTATGACGAACTAAAGACCTTCTACAGCAAACACTATCACCCATCAAATGCTGTTTTCATGACCTTTGGTGATATACCGGCCAGTGAGCACCATGCAATCTTTGAAGACAGGGTATTGTCACAGTTTGATAAACAGGCTGAATATATTGATGTCAGTGATGAACAACGCCTGGGCTCACCACTGGCCCTGGATGATACCTATGCCATAGACCCAAACGAAGACAGCAATAACAAGACTCACATTGTCATTGGCTGGCTTTTAGGCCGAAGTATCGACATGGAGGCCATGCTAAAGGCCCATTTATTATCAGGAGTATTACTCGACAACAGCGCCTCACCCTTGCGTCATGCACTGGAGACCAGTTCGCTCGGCACTGCCCCCAGCCCGCTCTGTGGTGTCGAAGATTCAAACCGTGAGATGAGCTTTATGTGTGGCATCGAGGGCAGCAACCCCGAACATGCAGACGCCATTGAACGATTAATACTTGATGTACTGAAGGAGGTCAGTGAAAAAGGCATACCTCATGAGAATGTTGAGGCTGTCCTCCATCAACTTGAACTAAGCCAGCGGGAAATCAGTGGTGATGGTTACCCCTATGGCCTTCACCTGATTCTATCGAGCTTATCAACGGCGATACATCGCGGTGATGTTATTAGTGCACTTAACCCGGACCCGGTACTCATCAAGCTTAGAGAAGATATACGTGACCCTGATTTCATTAAACAATTAGTACGATCATTACTACTCGAAAACAACCATCGGGTACGATTGACCATGAGCCCTGACCAGGACCTGGCCCAACGCCGTGATGCCAGTGAGAGACAACGCCTCGAGGCTATTAAACAGTCACTCAATAAGGCAGAAAGAAATACCATAATTGAACAGAGCAAGGCATTATTAACTCGACAAATGCAACAGGATGATCCTTCGCTTCTACCCAAAGTAGGACTAGAAGATATACTACTACAGCCGCCAGTCATCACCGGACAGGCTACCACCATCGGACATATGCCAGTTACCTTCTATGACCAGGGGACTAATGGGCTCTGCTATCAGCAAATTATTGTTAAATTACCGGAAATTGATAATGAACTATTACCGCTGTTGTCCCTGTATACCCGCTGTATCACCGAGCTGGGCTTTGGTCAGCATGACTATCTAGCCAGCCAACACTGGATCGATAGTATCAGTGGTGGAATTCATGCCTATTCATCTGTCCGCGGTACAATAGATGACGAACAACAGACCTCCGGATACTTCACCCTGTCAGGCAAGGCACTTACCCGAAATCATAAGGATTTTGGTCAATTAATGTTAACAGCCCATTCTCAGATTCGATTTGACGAATTATCCCGTATCAGAGAACTTATCGCCCAGGACCGAGCCCGCCGGGAGCAGAGCATTACTGGCCAGGGACATAGTCTGGCCATGAGAACAGCAATGAGCGGAATGAGTCCTGCAGCAGCATTACAACACCAGCTCCGCGGCCTCGCCGGGATCCAGACCCTTAAACAGCTCGATAATGCCCTGGCCAATCCCCAGCAGCTCCAGCAACTGGCGGATAAATTTTCCGCCCTCCATAACCTGATCATGTCTGCACCGCATCAGATCATTATCATCGGGGAAGAGGATTATCGACCAGGTCTGGAACAAGATATCAGTCAGCTCTGGCATCACTATCAACCATCACCATCAACTCATGAGTTATCCCTGCGAGCGATACGTGAAAAGACTGAACAGATGTGGGTTACAACTACGCAGGTTAATTTTTGCGCCCGCGCCTATCCGACTGTTGCACCTAATCATACCGATGCGGCAGCATTAGACGTCCTGGCTGGATTTTTACGCAATGGCTACCTCCATCGCGCCATACGGGAAATAGGTGGCGCTTATGGTGGTGGAGCCAGTCATGATAGTGATAATGCCGCATTTCGCTTTTACTCATATCGCGACCCCAGATTAACTGAGACGCTTGATGATTTCGATCGAGCCCTCGACTGGCTCCAGGAAAATCGCCATGAAGAGCGTCAGCTAGAAGAGGCCATTCTCGGAATATTCGGTTCACTGGACAAGCCCGGCTCCCCGTCCGGTGAAGCCAAGGAAGCGTTTTACAATGACCTCTATGGCCGTACCATTGATTACCGCCAACGCTACCGGGAAAATGTCTTAAACGTCACCCTGGCAGATCTTCAGCGTGTCGGCGAGACCTATCTCCGACCTGAAAAAGCAAGCACAGGAATTATTACCAGTAGTCATGGTCTACACCATAATGATGTCCTCAATCTTCAGGTTTTTAACCTATAAAGTGAATCACCAATGCAAAAAAAAATATCTCTATTAATAGGACTGTCCCTGTGTACCTCGGCATCTGCCGCCATTTTACTAGAAAGCGTTGATGATGATGGCAAGGTTGGTCGGGTTACTATCGAAGAAGGACGTGCCCGTATAGATGCCGATTCATTAGGTGGCTATATCCTAGTCAACCTGGAAGAGGGGTCAATTTTTGCTGTTAATCATAAAGAACGGGCACTCATGGATTTACGCAGCCCACGCATTTCTCCTCATGGCAAAATCAAAAACTCCAAATCAACACAGCCTGGCATAACGTTTAAAAAGGTAGGAAAGGGCCCAGCGATAGCCGGCTATGAGACTAACCGTTACAAGGTCAGCATTGATGGCATGTATTGCTTTGATGAATATCTGTCTGAGCAATTATTAACTAATAAAAATATAAAACGCTTTGTCGAGATCATTGGTGAATCTTCCGGCTCAGATGATGAATCTGGTATGGGCATCCCCTTCGACCCTGCCGCCCCCTGTGAATCTGCTGATGACCTGGCGGATGACTTTTACGTCAAACTGGGCATACCCATGCGCACTGTCGGCAGCAACGGTCTCGTTACCCATGAGATCACCCGGGTAGATTTTAATCTCACCCCACCAGCAGGCACATTTACTGCACCTCCTGGTTACTCTCAGGTTAGCCGCCAGGCATTAATTGATCGTCATAGCCGTAACAACTCAGCTCAACCTGATGTTGGCAATCTTAATAATGCCGAAATTCTAAAGATGCAAAAACAGATAAAAAAGCAGATAGAAGATATGAAACAACGGCATACGAATACACTTAAATAGTAATTATTAAAGCAATATCCAGTTCATGAACAATGACAAGGCAGATCTTGATCAGCTTAGACTCATAAGCCAACAGACTATTGCCCATTACAATTCACACGCCCAACAATTTATGGATAATACGCGTGACCATGATGTCTCTCAAAACCAGGCAGCCTTATTACGTCATATTGAGTCGCCATCCCCTTTAAACTTGCTTGACCTTGGCTGCGGACCAGGGCGGGATCTAAGTTCCTTTAAAGCGATGGGACACCATGTTATTGGACTTGATGGCTGTGAGGACTTTTGCCGTCTTGCCCGCAATCAATCTGGCTGCGAGGTATGGCAACAGGATTTTTTAGCACTGGATCTGCCGCTTGACTATTTTGATGGTATTTTCGCCAATGCCACCCTGTTTCATATCCCGAGCAGTGAATTACCCCGGGTATTAGGCGAGCTTTTTAGGACGTTAAAGGCCCGCGGCGTATTACTGTCCTCCAACCCCCATGGCCCCGACCATGAAGGCTGGCAACAACAACGCTATGCGACGCTTCATTCCCTACGGACATGGACTACGTATTTAGAGTCCGCTGGTTTCGAATTATTAGAGAGCTACTATCGACCCGACCACCTACCCGTCGAACAACGCCCCTGGCTGGTTACCGTATGGCGTAAACCCAGCCAGGGGACAGCGATTAAGCAATCGTCGTTAACTTGTTTGAAGACCCTATCCGCATCAAAAAAAACATCCGGGCAATCGGTATAAGTGCTGATAATTTTTTCAGCTGTAGTGCCCAGATAAAGTAATCACCAACATCAGACAGCCCATAATCAAAAGTCCGCAACCGATCTTCTATTTCTGCCATCATGGTCTTCTCTTCCAGTAACTGATCATCAATCTCCCGCCACTTGTTGATAGTCTTTCCCTGCCAGAGTGCATCAACCTGATCGATGAGTTGAGCAATAGCCGTATCAAAATAATATTCAGCTGCAGACTGATCACCAACCTTCAATGGCAATACATCTTCATGCCCAAGGGCCGTTAATCGATCTGGCATTGAGGCAACCCCCCAGTGAGGGCTAACACCTGTCGCCATCTCCTTCCTGATCCAGTTATTAAGACTTAATTTTTCCAGATACTTCATCCTGACTCTTCCCAACGTCGCAAAGGGGGCCAGGTCATATTTACGCTCATTACGGGCCAGAGTTCTAAGACGGGGCCAGAACATCTGCTCAACAAACATTCCTGCAACAAATAGATACTCAATAGACTGAACCACATCCTCATCATTTATCATCTTTAGTGTATATCGATCAGCCGACAGGCCATCAAGGCGAACAATCGGTTCTACTATCTTGTGATAGAGCAGGGCAAAACTACCAGCACCAATAGCAAATAGCTTCATATCTGCTGCACTATGACGGGCAAAGGTCTCATAATATTGCCACCAAGCAGAATTCAACTGATGCAGGACATGGAGCAATGGGTTACGCAATAACGAATGCTGACAGAGCTTGCGTGCCAGCAAGGCATTAAAGACATGAGGCGGTACAATCTGAATCAATGGCAGCCCAATTACGAGAGTGTTTCGGGACCAGAATGGAAAGATGGTATAATGTGTTTTTATAATATCGAGATGAAATCTTTCAGTAACGATGATGCGATGTATCGGCATCTGCCAACGTGAAACCCTCATATCATGAATCAAGGCATAGAGTTCAGGTGCCATCTCGCGTGTAACCTCTATACCCTGAGGAAAACTCGGTCTGATGCGAAACAGACGAACACTCAGTAGTAAGGTTGAGACAAACATCCCCAGCCAAAGTGCTACAGGCCACCAGTCCAGGATACCAGGCCAGCTGGGAGACGGTGCTGCCAGCATAGCTGACCATATCGATATAACCGCGTAGATGCCTGCGGCCGGGACCAGCAGTGGAAATAAGCACCCTATAGGTGCCAGAATGCTCGCCACAATTATGGCATGAAGTGGATATCGGTGTAAGAATGTGCGCCCCAATTCAGTAAATCTTAAAATATAGTTATAAATTGCTGGTTTTTCCACTCGCTGCCTCCTGAAAATACAGATATAGCCAAATTTGTCTGACACCTATATCGCCACAAACCGGCCCGCCCTAAAGCTGACTCTGTCAGACTGTGAGGACAGTCACATTCACAACAAAACGTGCCAATCGGACGCAGATTAGCCTTGACTATCACGTACCGTTCAGGGACAGATGGATTACAAGGAATTCACAAAAGAAACAAGCACATCCATTATAATAGGTCAGCGCGACAAACAATCTCTATAGGCAACCTCTAACCAGGACGACACATTGAAGACCTTTGACACCTTAAAAGCGAGTCTGCAACAACGTATCTTTGGCCAACAGGCATTGATTGACCGATTACTTATTAGCCTGTTAACCGGTGGCCACGTACTAATTGAAGGCCTCCCGGGCCTGGCCAAGACCAGTACAGTTCAGGCCCTGGCCGAGGCGATGGCTATGCGTTTTAAGCGCATCCAGTTCACTCCTGATCTATTACCCGGCGACATTACGGGTAGTGATATCTTTCTGCCCCAGGAGGGCCAATTCCGCTTTATCAAAGGTCCTTTATTTAATGACATCATTCTCGCTGACGAGATCAATCGGGCCCCACCAAAGGTACAATCCGCCTTACTGGAGGCCATGCAGGAACACCAGGTCACAACGGGGGATACAACCCGGCCTTTAGCCCCCTGTTTCATGGTTATCGCGACCCAGAATCCTATCGAACATGAAGGCACCTATCCGCTACCAGAGGCCCAGCTTGATCGTTTTTTAATGAAGATTCAGATTACCTATCCTGAGCTGGAAGATGAACTGGCTATTGTCAGGGCCGAACGCCAGCGCATGTCAAGTCAGGCCCCCGCACACATCCCCCCGGCCATACTCTCTCAAGACGAACTACTCGATGCCCGCAAGGCCGTTAGCAACATTTATATCGATGAAAAACTAGAACGCTACATCCTGACATTAATCAACGCCACTCGCCGACCCGAGGATTACGGGCTGAAGCTAGACGATCTCATCAGCAGGGGTGCATCACCGCGGGCATCACTGGCCCTGATCTCGACCGCAGTGGCCAGAGCCTGGCTAGAAAAACGCGACCATGTGCAACCAGCAGATATTCAGTTTGCGCTCAAGGATGTCCTGCGCCACCGTGTCGCATTGACGTTCAAGGCAAGGAGCGAAGGTCTTACGACAGATGACCTGATCGATCAGATTCAGGCTCAAATGACGGTACCCTGAAGGTCGTTATGTTTTTAAAAGGGCATCAATAATGACCGATCAACCGTTAATGAGTCTATCAACACTGGAACTTTTGCAGCATCGCCTGCTCGACTTTCGGGACCATAAACGTTCACCTTTGTCGACCACTGAGCTGGGTAGCTATAGTAGCCGTAACCATGGTCAGGGCATGGAACCGTTTGATTCACGTGACTATCAGGCGGGCGATGATATCCGCCATATCGACTGGCGGGCTACCGCCCGACGCGGCAAACCTGTTAGCAAAATCTATCATAAGGATTCTGGACGTAAAATCGTCCTGATAATTGATCGGCGCCGGCCCATGTTTTTTGGTACCCGTAAGGAGCTAAAGGCTGCCACGGCTGCACGTACCGCGGCGATAATTGCCTTTTCTGCCCTGGCGGCACGTGTAAACATATCTGCATTAGTTATGAATTCAGATATCAATATTTATCCTGCAATTCGTACAACGAACCAGCTCATCCCACTCCTCACCGACCTGACCCAAGGCTTTGATCTTACATCAAACCCTGATACTAACGAGCTCAGTTTATCCGCCACGTTAATGCATAATTTAATAGAATCAGAGGCAAGCTCGGCATTATTTATCATCAGTGATTTCCATGATATGGAGACTGATCAACATGGTCCATGGCAATGGATCGGACAGCATCTCGATACTACGGCCATTTATATTACCGACTCGGGTGAAAAAGCGTTGCCACCCGTTGGGCTGGTACGCCTTCATTCAGACAACAACCATGGTCAAGCTGTTATCGATACTGATGACCTGGCGATTAGACAACAATATGCCTGCTATAACCAACAACAGGACAGACAACGTGCGGCCTTTTTTGCCAATCACAACATTAGTTATAACACCTTATGTACCGATGATGACCTGCTCAACAGACTGCAACACCTGATCTATTAATTGTGACCATGTTAGAAAATATAGCTGACATACAATTACCTGACCCACCAGACTGGTCACCAATTATTTCCCTGGTCACCATTACACTGTTGATACTGGTATTTTTAGTCATCATTTATTTTAGCAAACGGCGTATCAAGCCGACATACAACCCAATCAACAAAACGTTTTTAACACGCCTCGAAGAAATTGAACAAGCCTGGAAAATTGATGCCCAGTTACAACGTGATTGTGCCTATGAATTAGCCGGTCTTCTGCAACAGGCCTTAGCGACTAACGAACTAAAATTAATCGTTCCACCAGCGCTTTCAAATACTGTAGCAGAGCAACACTGGGCAACACTCGTTAAGTGGCTCAACACCTATCGCTATGCGCCAGTTAATAATGAACCTGTTAATCAGGCTATTTTTAACAGCAGTAGAATAATTTTAGCAACCCTGACCAAATCGCAAGCCGATGTTCTCATTTGAATGGCCACTGGCTTTGGTCCTGTTACCTGCCCCCTTACTGATATGGTTTTATCATCAGTACCAAATTAAATCCGGTCGGTTGCAACAGACATCAATCTATCATTCCCGTATGGAATTAATTACAACGTTGTCACCCCAGACCCACAACCGTATACCCTGGGTATGGCTTATTGCAGTCATGCTAATAATAGTTGCACTCGCACGCCCACTATGGAGCGATTTGAATAACCCAGGTAATTACCAGAGTCATACCATTATGTTGATGCTAGACACCTCTGAATCGATGCGAGCCATCGACTACACCAGTCACCAGGGTTCAATAGACCGCCTGACGCTCGTTAAGCGACAGGCGCAGCAGTTCATCAATCAACGTAATGGTGATCAGGTTGGCCTAGTGGCCTTTGCGAACCTGCCAGTGATATATAGCCCATTAAGCTATGACCTGACTACGATTGAAAAATTTATTGACGAGATAGAACCTGGTATAACTGGTGAAAAAACGGCACTTGGAGATGCCATAACATCAACAGTTGCTCAATTTAATAGCCGCACAGATAGCTCGAAAATACTTATAGTATTTTCTGATGGCAACAATAATTACGGTGAGCATTCAGTAGAATCAGCAATAATTACAGCCAAAAATGCGGGCATACGTATCTATACCATAGGCATAGGTCACGATGGACCCGTCCCCTTCCCCCGGGGACCAGTACTGAAACCTGTTATGGCCCAGTTCCCGATGAATCTGGCCTTGCTTAGAGACATCGCATCCCGAACCGGTGGCTTATATTTTTATATTGATGAGTCCCAACAACTGCAAGAGGCTTTAAACACCATTAGTGTCAATGAACCTGTTCAGTTAAATCCCGACAGCAGGGAGCTTCAGGACCTCTTCTGGCTACCACTGCTAACGAGTCTTTTACTCATACTTATCGATGAAACCTCACGCAGGCGACAGGTACTACCCGGATGAGCCTGATTTTTACTCAGCCCCTATGGCTTACTCTATGTGTTTTCATCCCCCTGCTCTGGTGGAAAAGTCACCGAACAGAACAGAGAATGACGAGGTTTATCCAGCCACACTTATGGCCATGGCTGTTAAAATCCAGTCAACACATGACAAAGTCAGTTGGTAGCAGCAAGGCCCTGGCCCTGCTTCTAATGATTATTGCCTTGAGTCAGCCCGCCATTATTCAGCAAGCAGATTCAGAGTCGATCAGTACTGATGCTGTGTTTGTCATCGACAGCTCTACGTCAATGTCCCTGACCGATGTAACTCCTCGACGAATTGACCGAGCCACGGCAATTAGTCGGCAGCTACTTGATCGACTGCCACTAACCAACAGTGCAGTTTTAGTTGTAGCGGGGCATGCCTATACATTACTACCGCTTAACAATGACTGGACAATAACTTCCTCTGTTATCACCCATATAGACACCGAGATGACACGTGTACCTGGCAGTAATATTGCTCATGGGCTTGCCAGTGCCAGAGAGTTATTACAACAGAGTTATGCTCAGCAAAAATTAATTATCCTGCTCAGTGATGGTGATACCCTGCAGTCCACGAATGCTATAGCCCAGGCTGAATTATTGAACCGTGATCATATCCGACTCTACACCATTGGTATTGCGACGATCAATGGCTTACCGGCTCTGGGGCCGGATAAAAAACTGATCAGAATTGATGGCCAACAGGTCTATTCAAGGCTTGCTGAAGAGTTACTCACTAACCTAGCTGCAATAACACAGGGTCGCTATTTTAATAGCAACACGACATCCATGGATGATCTAAGCAAGATAATTGAATCGGATATAAAAACTAAAGATAAGATTAACACCCTTGCCCTGTCTCAACTTTACCAGTGGCCCCTGGCACTCGGCCTCACCCTTTACCTCTGGTCATCCCTCCAGGGCTGGCGCTATGGGGCAAGCATCTGTCTTTTAGCCACTGTATTAATTAGCGCCCCCCAGACCAGCCAGGCCAGCATCTGGACCCAGACCCAAGCCTATAACGCATTAATGGAGGAAAAATTGGATAAAGCGATCAGTCTCTATGCTCAGGACACTGATTATAATAGCCGAATTGGTCTAGGCTCGGCCCTGTATAAAAAGGGACAATGGCACGAGGCACTTGGCGCCTTCAAACAGGCAAAAATACTGGCTCAATCAGATAGTGACATCGCCCGGGCACTGTTTAATAGTGGTAACACCCTGATTCGAATGGGCCGGTTAGAGCAGGCACAACAGGTCTATCGTCAGGTACTGACCCACCAACCCCTGCATAAAGGGGCTAGTTATAATCTGGGACTACTGCTTCAGGAACAGTTAAAACCTGGCAGGAAAATCAAGGCTGAGGCAGACACCTCACATCCAGAATATCGACAACAGCGCCAAGATGAAAATCTGACAGGCCTTGAGACCTCAACAACCCGACAGTCACCACAGACTATAAAGTCGGAAGACAGTTCACTTACCCTGTCAACTGGTGATCAGGCACTCTCAGGAAGTCTCGATAACAATTCAGCTATTAATCGCATGTTACGTTTCCGCATTGATAGGCAGGAACAAATGTACCCAAATGAACTGCCAAAACAGACCTGGTAGCTACTTCAGGGTGTCTCCGTATCGTGGCGAGGCAGATTACGTTCTTCCCATTGACGGGTGCCACGTTCAATAAACGTCTTCTCATTTTCAGGTAGTGGGCCCCGCGCTAACTGCGTCTCCCATTCCCATAACGCCGAGCGCGCCCTCCTGACATAGGGGTCACCTGATTTGGCCAAGTGAATATAGATGCGCATGGCTCCCAGCGCTGCCTTTAAGTCACCTCCCTGTTCAAAGGTGACGGCCAGCCCCCAGTAGGCATTAGCCTGATAGGGATCCAGGTCGGTCGCCGTCTTGAAAAAATCATGGGCGGCATGATATCGCTCTAGCCCGAGCAGGGCATAACCCATATTGACATAGGCCTCAGGCATGCGTGGTGATAACTGAATGACCTTATGTAGGGCAGTGACAGCGTGATCATATTGTTTAGCATGTAACATATAAACGGCCTGTTCAAAGCGTTGCGTCAATTCATCTTTAGGTTTTTTCTGCAGTGCCTGCTGTTGTAGTGCATAGGGATGCTGACCCTGACTTTGATTAAAGTCAGGGGTATGGATAAAAGAGATTACAACCGCACCAATAGCAAAGACAATGCTAAACGAAAACATGCCAGGCAGGGATTGTGGGTTGTGATTTAAGGAACTCATATAACCCCCTTATGCGCTGCATTACTGTAAAATGGGGTACCAAAATAGGTCAGAAAGGCGAATATAAAGATGACAAAAATTAATATGGCCCCGACCCGATAGGATATTTTATAGCTGACCCGGGCATGTAATGCCGCGCCCAATAATAACCAGTTCAGGAATGACGATGTCTCTAATGCATCCCATGCCCAGTAACGCCCCCAGGCATCCTGAGCCCAGACGGCGCCGGCTATGAGCATCAGGGTATGAAAGACAAAAGCGATCAACATAAAACGCCAGGCCAGCGCATCGACAATCTTATCGGCGGGCATAGACCGGAACCAGCGATTAAACTTCTGTATTGGCCTAAGCAGAAGCACACCAGCCAGGCCACTACCAATCAGACTACAGGACAAAAAGACCTTACCAAAACCGACATGGGCCCATAACCAGTTATTGTGATAGGTCGGCGGTAAGACACTATCCACAGGTTCGATCAGCAATACCCACAAACCAAGAATCCATAATAATGGCAAGGCCACCAGGGCACTACGACGCATGGCGGGGACACGCCAGTAGACGATGCCATAGATCACACCAAGACTGAACAACTGGCTAATCAATAACTCGAATAGATTAACAAAAGGGCCATGCCCGAGTCGTTGCCAACGTTCCGCCAGGGTCATCACCAATAACCCAACACCACCAAACAACAAGGTCAGCACAATACGCTCATTGAGCGCATGCCGGGCAACACGACCACTGTGGAGTGGAATCACATCATAGTAGGCCATCACCATTGCCAGGGCATAGGCTGACAAGCCGGCATATAACCACGGTAACTCTGTCATTTCAGTACATAAACCCTGTTAATAATATCAACAAATACCCTAGACTGGCTCGCCGGAAGAAAGCGGTAACCTGCCCTTGCCATCATTACGTTCAAGCAACAAAGGCTCAGCAGAAAATTTTTGCCAATAATGAATAACTAATCCCAGCACCGTCAGCATGGCACAGAAAAACAGCCAGGGTAACGTCGGGTCATAAAACACCTTGAATCCCATCCAGCTCGACAGTTCATCAAAGTATAGTGTGCCGCCGGATAAAGCCAGAGATTGACCCGGTTTGATCTCATGCCGTTGGCCATCGCTATTGATAACCAACACACCGTTTGCCCGAGCCGGGTCAAGCACCCAAGCATTATCTTTATCCAACCCGGTCTCAAGCTGTAACCAGAACTTGATCAAGGCACCATCAGGTGGCGTCCATTCATTTGATTGTCGAAAATATAGCAGGGGATAGGATGGCATATGGACACTACCCCGCTCGGTAACGCCATTATCACCCACCCAGGTCAGACGTGGGGCAAAGCCCTTGTTAGAGGTCGAATAGATGCGATAACCATTGACCAACAATGGCCGATCATCTCCAATCTCTACCGGTGAGACTTGGCCATTATCTGCTGCAAGTAAGATTTGATTATGGGTCAGACCACGTTTCATCCGCGGGCGATAATCAACCCGATAGCTCTGCTGGACAAACTGGATATGTTGCAGGTCATCTCGGTGCCATGGCCCCTTCTGAATATCAAACAGGGCCTCAGGATCAAAGGCCGCGCCATCAACCAGTTCAATATGAGCCTCCATATGGGTCAGCCGACCAATGGCCACTAACAGTACCAGTGACAACAATCCAAGATGGAACAACAGCAAACCACCGCGACGGTTTATAGCCGGGTTAATAATGATAGCCAGGGTTAGATTTACAGCCAGGACAAACAGGGGCACAACGAGAACCCAGACGGATGTATCCGTTGGGTTGTTATAACTAAAGGCCGCCCCTACTGCCAGTAGCCCCATTCCCCACAAGGCAAATCGGGTGGAGCCAAGTCGATGCAACCAGATGGTCATGGTGATAACAGACAAGCCTCAGTACCGTCGGCCATCCAGGCCTGACCGGTAATACCACTACCCGGGGCCCCGGCAGAGCCACAGTCGGTCGGTGCCCACTCACCACTACGGGCAAAGTTCTTCACCTTCAGGGCCGCGCCATTGTAATAAGGCCCGCGGTAGTAACGCCCTGATCCCGAGGAGATAAAGCCTGGATAACGCACCTGAGTACCAGCTGGCAGTCCTACCTCGGGACCGACATCATTCAGGTTAGCCAGGAAGACCTTGTTCTTCCAGCCATGAGGGATCGAGACATGACAAAAACTGCACAGGAACGGCTTGTTCCAAGTCTCCTGTAACAGGCTTGAGTGTCCCACATGCAGGTTTTCATTCGCAAAGGGGATAACCGGTGCTGTCACTGTCGTCTTAAATCCACTGGCCTGAACCGGTGGATTGACAGCAGTGCCACCCTTACCTGGCCAGTTACGGACTGGGACGGCACGACCATACTGGTTGTATTCATGGCAGCGAAAACACAGGGCATTGGGCTGATCGCGACCACTGTCCTTATTCCACGGTCCCTTCAACAGAAAGTTGTCATTGGAGCCATGTGGTCCCCAAGGATAGCCGTTCTCACCATTCTGCGGCACGGCACCATCAGCCACCAAGGTCGATGAGCCATGACAATCGGCACAGTACATAGTCTGGGTACCGATATTCTGGAACGGCTTGCGCCAGTCCTTTGCATCAGCCTGACGTTCAAGTTCACCACGACCGGTGGGCCGCATGACCGGGTGCCAGGAACGGTGATTATTGGTCTCGAAATCAACCGGATAACCCTGACCAGGCGGCGTCCCACTAAAGGCCCCGGTCGGGGTACCCGAGGTCCCCTCACCGGTATGGTCAGCGGGTGACTGGTATTCCATCGCTTGATTAGTATAACGACGGGTCGGGTTTTGATCCGTCTCCTGTGGCGTACTGCCAGGATAATTACCCATCGCAGGCGGAGTATCACCATAAGCAAAATTGGTGTGACACTTGAAACACAGCTGATATTCACGCGTTAGGAAGGCTGCCGAACCCGGCGCAGCTGGATCTTCGGTCACTGCTACCGGTGTATTACCCGGATCACCGCGCTTGACAATAAAGCTGGTCGGATTACGGCCAAACTCAGTACCCGAATAGACTGGTTCTACACCCCAAATGCCCCGCAGGACACCCGAGGCGAGATTGGTATGCTCGGTAGTACCGGTAACGTCATGTTCGTGAGTACCGGCCTCGGTAGTGCCCAGGCCATTAAACAGCCGGTTCTTCATAACCCGATGTGGATTATGGCAATCGGTACACTCGGCGTGACGTTTGTCCAGACCGAAATTAGCTGAGTCTTCGAGGAAGTCCTGACCACGGCGGTCACTTTCCAGTGCCGTTGCCAGTGCACCGGATTCTAGTGTGCCGATATTGTGCACATCGGCCTCTGAGTTAATCCCGCCGGTACCTTGATCGACAGTCTGAATCGGCATATGTCGAAGCATAGTGGTAAAATCGGTTTTGATATCCGGCACTTCGAAACTGGTGTTATTACTCGGATTGACCTGACCCTGCAGTACCTGACCATCGGCCGAGTGACAGGCCCAACACACCTCTTCCACCGCTGGCTTACCACCCTGTTTATAGCGCCCCCCCATAGCTGACGTTGTCACGGGACCATCAGTACCTTCACGCAGGATCCGGCGTGAGCCCTGGACGGTATGTGGATCATGACAATTCAGACAGGCGGCCTGCCATACCTGCATATTGGGTGGGAATTCACGTAAATCAGCAGCCGCAGCATCATAACGTTCATTCGCTGCTGCCGGATCGGCATGAGCTGAACCGACCCAACCGGCCTTGTCATGACAACCCAGGCAGATAATGTCATTTTGATCGTCGAACTGGTGGTTATCGACCGGTGGTTTCTGTTGAAAGCGATTGACGCGCAGGAACTTATTATTCTCACCATCGACATCTGACTTAACATGCGGATCATGACAGGAGATACACTCCACCTTGTTATCTTCCAGGGGTAAATAATTACCCTGTGGCAGGGCCGGCGGACCACCGGCTATCCGTTCCTGTAAATGAGTAGCCGCAGACGGCTGGTATAGTTCACCATCATTGGTGGCACGACTGCTATCGAACGTCATAGAGATTGGGTGATCATTGGACAAATCAAGACCAATACGACGGGTAAATCCAGTTGTTGCACCATGAGGGCCATCGGTAATTGTCCCATCACTATTGGTCCCGGTCATTGCGACGGTCGGATTTTCAACCCGATTCAGCACATTGACCTGACCCAGCGCGATGGTCCCGTCATGACAGGATAGACAAAGCTTGGACTTCCCACCTGGCTCCGAACCCATTGGCCCATCCAGCGATGTTGAGTCGTACATGGTATAGCCACCGGTAGAATTTAGCTGACGATTCCATAACGGGGCCTTCGGCTCGTCAGTAGCACCATGGGGGGTGTGGCAAAACGCACAGATTTGTGACTCACTGGTGGCCTTAGCTACCCGGCCAGTTGATGCCGGAGGTATCACGCTGGCCGAAAAATTATGTTTGGTATTGGCAATATCAGCGGTAATTGCTGCCATAGTGGTCAGTGGCAGTAACATGACTGGCACCAATAGCAGGCTATAGAACCTCAATGACGTAAAACAGAAAATCGACAAAAGACGCCTCACGCATTACCCAGATATTGAAAAATCATGATACGACCATTAAAAGTATCCGCGACATAAATCCGATCATCACGAACCCAGACACCAGCCGGCAAAAAGAAATGGCCGATATCATTGCCTGTACCACCTATAGGCAACAAGAAATCGCCTTTGTCGTTGAATATTAACAGATAATCATAATAGGATTCTACTATATAGACATTGCCATCCGTATCAGTTGCCACCCCTTTTGGTCGAGGTGTATCACCAAGATAAAGCCCGCGACGTCCATAAGCCTTTACAAAATTACCCATTTCATCAATAACTTGAACACGGGCATTGAGTGTATCACTAACATATAATAGCCCCTGACGTAGACTCAGATAGGTCGGGCCATTAAATTCACCTTCACCTTCACCGCGACGACCTATTGTCCGTAACCACTGGCCGGCATCGTTAAAGACCTTTATATCATGGGCCTTACTATCCACTACAAAGATCAGTCCCTGTTTTTCATCTCGTGTCAGCCCTGTTGGCCGGAGCAGGTCAGGATGACAGATCTTCTGCTGGTTCTCACCAGTCATTGTCAATTGAATTACACAGGCAAGCTCAGCATCGGCCACTAGGATTGAATTGTCTGCGCCAGCAGCAATACCAACCGGCGTCACAAATCGGGTCTGGGGGTCGGCAAATTCCCAGACCTGTAACCCTGTATCTGCATCAGCTTCTTTCCCATCAAAGACATACACGGCACCACGGCTAACATCCGTCACATAGATACGGCCATCGTCAGCCACAAAGCCATTTTGTGGTCGCTGCAGAACCCTGGGTTGAAGCTTGTTACTGCCAAGACCAACCAGCCAACGAAAAAAACGTCCAACCGTCGACTGGGGCCTGGAGGAGAAATTTTGTTCCCCTAGTAACTGTCCAACATAACGATACCGTGGGGTCTCAGGCGGCGCTGGCCAGAGCAGGCTGGGATTGAGATCT
>CAZYTT010000013.1:18565-26804 GCA_964650235.1 uncultured Gammaproteobacteria bacterium
ACGATACCGTGGGGTCTCAGGCGGCGCTGGCCAGAGCAGGCTGGGATTGAGATCTGTCGCAAGCTCTTGCTCCGGCTGCAATATCAGACCACTCTGACTATCACGATTTATCTCTTCAGGTACCTGAACAACAGCGCAGGCTGCCAGCATTAGGACCAGACTTACCAGGATAGATCTTACCAATAAACATCGTAGAAAATTACACATCTAAATTCTCTGAGGGCAAACCTGGCCAGGCAAATAATAAACCGGCTCAAGTAATGCCTGATTCGGGAAAAACTAGGCTAAATCTAGGGCTTACTACTAACCACTCGAATAATCTGAACACGACTATTCAGACTGTCAGCGACATAAAGCAGGCCATTATCAAACCATAAATCGGTGATATGTTTGAAGTGACCCGGATTACTACCGGTACCACCAATGGTTGTCACCAGATCACCACCGGCATAGACTCGAATTGTATTGTCCGAAAAGTCACTGACAAAGACGCGGTCGGCATTATCTACCGCCAGCGCCGTCGGGAAGGTCACTGTATCCTGTTGAAAGTCATAGAGGAAGCTACGATCCAGCCCCATCAATTGAACCCTGGACTGACCAAACCGGGTAGCCACATTAAGACCCTCTTTACCCAGGCCCATCGCTGTAATGCCACGAAACTGCCCTTCGCCATCCCCGCGAGTACCAATAGCCCCCTGCAATTGCCCCGCACTGTTATACACCAGCACATCATCATTAAAGCCATCAGCAATATAGACCCAGCCTGTTGCCGGGTGTTCAACAACGCTGACCGGGCGTCCCAGGTTTACACGATCCTGAAAGGCGCGGATTAACTGTCCATGGTGATCAAAATGCATCACGTGATCACTATCAGCCAGATAATAGGATCGATCAGGTGCGATAAAGAGATCATTGACCTCACCATGGACTACATTAGCCAGATCTTTGGCTATAGAGAGTTCACCTGAGGTATTATCAAAGTGATAGAGCAACATGGGGCTAGCATCAACAATATAGACATCATTGCCCTGCGCCGCAACAGCGACGGGGCGTACCAAATTGACTGCACGGGTCCCAGTATAGCGATTACCTTCACGACCGCCAGTGATAATGCCCCAGTTGGACATGCTGACCTGAGGTGGTTTGACAGCCGCTTGATCGTTCACTAGTACAATCTTGCTGGTGGAACAGGCCGAGATAAATAGTGTCAGGCAAAATAACGTAAGGCTGAGCCTAATCGTTTTGACTATAGGTCCAGGCCACGACATTTTTTTAGGGATCATTACGAGCAATGGGCTCATAGATAGCCTTTAACGCAACAGGCTAACTTCGTTAGCAACAGAATGACATCGTCCACAGTTTAACGTCGGAGGAAAGGCCACCTTACCGTGGCAAACGCCACAATATTTTCCCTGAATTATCTCATTCATAGAGATGGGGTTTGCACCCTTTTGGGGAATAAAAATTGCCGGATGACAATTGGCACAGGTTAACCATTCAGTATGAGCTCGGTGCGGAAAACGGACATTGGGCATTGATGCGGTATTGGTGAAAATAATGTCGAAATCTACAGGAAACATCTCCCCAGTACCGTCAACACTGGCCCGCGGATCAATGAGACCCTGGTCCAGGACCTGGACCCAATTGACTATCCCGGCCTTGTCACGTGGAAAGGCAGACATGGCATCATAGGGTTGTTGCAGATATTTAACGTTTACATTTGCCGGATCATGAATACCATCATCTTCAACATTAACAATTTCACCGGTTAACTGAAAGTGGCGGCCCTTGGCCCAGAATGGTTTATCCTGCTCGTTATCAGCTGCCCAGGTAACTGTCACCAGACTCAGCGAGAACAGGCAAGATAATAATCCTATCATCAGTTTATTCATCTCTGTATATCATCCGGTGTTATTGTCAGCCTAACGTACACCCACGATACGCAATGCTCGTTCCAGATTACTGGTAGCACCCTGTAACATCAGTATCGCTGTCTTGTAGTCACCTTCTTTGGCCTTGGGGCCCGACAGCTCATAAACCCCCTTAGCTTTCTTAACAAAAGTATCCATCAGCGCAATTTTCATCTTGGAGGGTTGCTTCTGCTCTATCGCTAGAGGTATTAATTCCTCAAAACTCTTATAACGTGCCAACTCATATTCGTATTCATCCTTTGGCGTATCGAAGGTTAGCGTATAGTCCATCGTCTCACCGGCCAACAATTCTGTCATGGCCCTGGTGATGGAATGTTGCAAGGTCGACAGTTTCTTATTGGCTGTCGCATATTGTTCACTCTCGGCCAGCTTTTGGGCCGCCGCCAACTCTACACTCACCTGTTCAGTAGTAAGATCAGGCAAATTCTTTTTGCCCTTCTTCTGCATCATTTTCAAATTGCTGGCATAGGATTTCTCATAGGTCTGAGCGCCATGTAACAGCTCCTCAAAATGGGCCCGTTGCTCAATCTTTTCAGATTCGCTAGGCACCAGTTGCGAGGCCTCCGTCATATTACGTAATGCTTCATCAACGGTAGCTACAACCTCGGCATCATTGCCTGCCGAGTGCTCTTTCTTGGCCTTGGCCAGCAGATCTCGGGCATCAGCCAGCAGCTGTTTAGCTGCATGATTGTCACTGGCATCAATACGCTTGGTGGCCGGCGACGATGCAATCATCATCTCGGCAAACATCAATTTTTGCTTGACCTGGTTACCATTGGTAAACGCCGACTTCTTGTTGCGCTTTGGCGTCAGGCCGAGGTCATCTTTAACACCAAATTTAACAGAGTCTTCTTCACCCTTGTTAACAATGTGAATCTTACTACCCATGTTTTTATGATTACGACACTGGTAAAAGACCACATCAGGTGATGAAGCTGAAGGAGTGAAGGTTACCTCCCCCAGATAGGTAAAATTACCCTTAACGCCATCGGCAAATGTCGAAGCCCCCCAACCCCTAGGGCTCTTCGACAGGTAGAAATCGTGTTGAACGCCAGTATCCACTTTGAAGGTATAGGTCTCACCACGGACCAACACCAGTTCCTTTCCTGACTGGCCATTAACATTCAAACCAATATTATGGCCAACACCATAAAACGGGTGCATGGGTTGCTTTGGACCAGCAGAAACAATAAAGGTATTCGGTGGAATTTCTTCAGCGCTTGTAGCAACTGTAGACTCGTTGGAGTCATTGGCTTGATCAGCTTCAACTGTACTGGTTTCAGGCTCAACCGCTATCGCCACATCTGCCGTAACTGCATCCTTTGCTGGTGTGGGTTCAGAGTCAGGCTCAGCTGTCATTACGACTTCAGCTTCCTGAACGTTTTCGACGACAGCAACTGCAGCCTCCTGAGACAATGATGGCATTGCCTCAGGGGCCGATTCAGTTACTACTTGCTTTTCAGTAGCTGGCACTTCGGTATCGACTACAACGGCAACCATAGGCTCAGGAGCCTGAGATGATGCTGTTCCGCTCTCAGTGTCTCTCATGGTAGAACATGAGGAAACCACAATCACGAGAGAACAACCTATGATTGTTGAATTTAAGCTTTGTCGTAAAGTCTTTACACTCATAAAAATTCCGTCACCTTGCTTAGCGCATTATTTCCAAGGATTTTTCACACTGGCCTGGCTAAGTGGCGGCTGCCAATCAGCTGGCTTCGGTTTAGAGTGACATTTTTTACAGGTTTTAGTTTCAACTGGAAATGAAACCTTACCATGACAAACACCACACTTTTGCCCCAGCAAGATGGCTGACATACTGATTTGATTGGCACCCTTCTGCGGGATGAATATCGCTGGATGACAGTTTGAACAGAATAACCACTCGGTGTGTTGACGATGTGGGAAGACCACATCAGGTACAGAGGCCTTCACTGGACGGACAATGTCCAGATCCATTACAAATGGCTCTTCATTTGGGTTTACTCGATCCCAACGCGGTTTCAACTTACCCTGGTCTATAGCCTTGACCCAGTCAACATAGTTACCAAAATTAGTTGTTGGCAGACCTTCATATGCCTCCTTCGGTGTTTGAAGGTTATATGTTGCCTCATTGTCCGGATCGTGGGCACCATCTTCAGGCGGCGGTAGTTGTGGAGTCGTCTTTTTCAGATTCCGGTTAAATATATTGGCCCCTGAAACCCCAGTATCATTTGCGGCCAACTGTATATAACCTTCCAGCCCAGAGTTGGTATCTTGTGCCTGAACACTGGCAGACATCACGACTGCTAGTGCAAAGGAAAAGATGGTCACTTTAATTCTCATGATTCGCTTCCCTTATTTCTAATCTGTTGCGTAATTTCTATTTGCCCGCCGCTTGATTGCCCTGGGCATTCTGGCCAGCAGGTAAGGCCTTATATGCTGGTGCAATCAGACGCTGGACAGTACTGCCATGAAAATGGGTTGGTGTACCAGGTACACCTGAATGGCACATGGCGCAGTTTTCTACTGACCATGCAACTTCACCATTATGACAAGCGCCACAGAATTTACCGTCGATAATCTTTGCCATCGTTATCTTGTTACCACCGGCCTTGAACTTAAAACCGAGGTCAGCATGGCAGACTTTACAGCGGAAACGAATGCGGTGAAACCAGTGCGGGAAGACCGCTGGTCGCATTCCTGCCGCATCGGCATAATTATTTATAATAACATCAGCATATTCAGCGTGTGCTGGTTGCGGAATAACCAGCGCCCCCAAATATACCAATACCCCCACCACCAAGGACTTCCATACAACATTTCTGTTGGTCGTAAGTGACATAGCAGACTCTCTCCTCATGATTTTCACTACACACCAGTTCACACACTTTTCCTTATCCCCGAAGCCCCTCTTCGGTTTTAAGTCTAGAATCGTCGTGATACCTGAAAATAAACCAGATCATAGCTATCGCTATCCAGCACCGTTCTGCGCCAGCTAATCCTGGTATCCAGTAGACCAATTACATAGTCTAACCGGTTTTCCCACTCTCCACGGTTTACCCATTCATCGGTTACGGCTTCTGAATAGCGTAAATCCGAGGCAAATCGCAGATGCGGGATACCCATTATACGGGAATGGTTATAATTTATCTGCCCCGTAGCGGTCGTAACTGTATCATTGTTAATCGAGCCATTGAAGTCCCTGATGACCTTTTGCAGGGTAAAATTACCATTCAATGACTGTAAGCGGTCCACATTCCAGTTTGATAACACCTGGAAATTGAAAAATTGCTGGTCATTTTTACTATCACCGGTCTGCCTTGAATCAGCCAGGGTAGTCTGCACCGAGACCATGCCGGCCTCGCCGTTAAGATTCCATGACAGGCTGGTAGAATGGTTCATGCGGGTATTATCAGCATCCGAACCATTATCACTCAACCGACTCTGACTGCCTGACTGGCTAAAACTGAAACGCCAGCTTTCATTGCGTGAGCGCATCCAGATCTTCTGGGTCTCGTGACCAACATTCAAATCCGCCGTACCACTCTTATCACCATCAGCATCGCGCAACTGGGCGGAAAGATTGCTGTACCATTGCCAGGTCATCCCACCCAGCACATCATGGATATCCGACTGGTACAGGGCCCCTGCCCGATATCGAGATGTTGTTATCTGCTCGCCATCATTGTCATTGGTCGTAAGATCGGTATTGGCATCAAAGCGCAGATTTTTGGTCCATTGATACAACATACCGGCCGTGGCGCTGATATTTTGTACTGCCAGGCTATTGCCGGCCGTATCACCGGTTAAATCATACAATCGGACACCACCACTCAAGGAAATGGGGCGATCCTCTGGACGCCAGAAGACAAAGGTGGATAGCTGGGCCAGATCGGTTGTACTATCAGGCTTATTGGTACTATTGAGGGGCTGATTGGATGTGCGATCAAACAGGTACAGGCTCCCCATGGTATCAATGCGTAGGGCACGATCCGGATAGTAAAAATGATCTAGATTGAGCACCGTGGTCCTGGTAACCTGATCCAGCACTGAATAGTCACTGTTTTGATAACTGGCTTTACCCGTAAAATTGTGTTTCGGCAGGCGAATACTCATATCTGCCCCCAGCAACCAGTCGGTATAGCTATCGCCATTGGAATCCCAGTTATTACGATCCAGATAGGCCTGGTAGCGATGACCATCTTCGGTAAAGTAGCGCTGTTTAATGGCCAGTCGTTGAGTACTGTATTCCCGGGCACCCAGGCCTGTCAGCGGATTGGCATTACTATCGCTAATGGTTTCGACACGACTATCGCTAGCGCGAAAACTCACCTGCAGAGGGGTACGACTCTGGGACAGGATGCCCAGATTGAGATCCCCCGTCAGAATGGTTGCCGTATTTGTGGTTGAGGCCCCAACCAGACCGGCTTTACTATCATCAAAGGTTCCACTGAACCCCAGGTCGGCAGTAGCCAGCCACGGCTGCCATAACCAGGTATGGGCCTTGATGCTACTGCGTAACTGGTGACTGACCGACTCACCGGAGACATCGCTATTGAGGGAGCGATAGCTATAACCGAGATTACCAGAGGTCTCGATCGGCGCCGCAAACATCTCGGCGACCACTGCTTGAGGTACGGTCATAAGGACATAGGCCACAACTGGCAACAGCTGTCTACTAAAATGATTTTGGGTCTGACTAGACTTCATCATCTACTGTCTCATAGCGTTGCACAGGGTTCTGCCTACGCAACCTTTCCTTCAATTCTGCCCAGGACTGCTGTTGCTGCTGCCGTATCAATAAGCCACTGGCCCGTGTCTTTACCTGATCAAAATCATTCAACCGGGCCGATTCGCGACCATCCAGACGAAAAACAGCAATGCCCTGTAGCAGGCGCAGTGGTTCAGCAATCACACCGACCGCCAGGGTCTCAATATGCTGCTGTACTTCAGGGGCAAGCATCCCCGCATGAACATAGCCCAAGTCCCCCCCCTGACTGGCCGAAGCATCGCTGGAATGAAGACTGGCCATCACATCAAACGCGGCCTCGCCACTACGCAATCGCTGCACCAAACCTTTCGCCTCTTGCTCTGCCGCCTGCCATTTCTCAGCCGGTGCCCATGGTTCAACAGCCAGCATGATCAGGGATAACCGCAACCGTTCTGGTGTCGTGAATTTATCAGCATGCTGCAGATAATAGCCTTTAACAGCCAGTTCATCAGGCGCCGGCACATCATTAGTTAGCTGCTGTCTCAGTTGCTCAATCAGATCCTGTCTCTCGAGTGACCGACGCAGCTGAGACACCGTATTGTCTGCTATCTCATTCCAGCCGGGCGTATATTGGTAACGCGCCACGACCTCTTTAACCTCGGCTTCTATAGCCCCAGCCCGCGGCTTCAACCCCTGCGCCAGGGCCTCATGGACCAATAATGCCCGGTCTATCAATTCATCAGCCATCTCCTGGCGAAATGACGCCAACTCGGCCTCAGGTATCTTACCGTGATAAAACCGTTGTCGCAGACCGGCCTCAACATGAGCCTCATATTCAGCACGACTAATCGACTCATCGCCGACCGTGGCAAAAATATCACCTGTACTTTCGGTCTCGGCCTGTACCAAATACCCCGCCAACAGTAGCACCACAACAAGCACGGCGTTAGTTAATGTCATCGCCCTCATACAGCATACCCAACAACATTAGCCTGCCTGCCCATCCCGGTGCGTTATTTATTATGGCAGGTGAGACAAACGGCACTGCCCTTCGGATCAATGCGTAAAAATGTAGGATTGTAATCGACATGCGGATCATGACAGGAAGCGCATTCAACATAGGGTTGCGGCTCACCGACAAAGGCACCGGCCGTTGCCGTTCGGGTATAGAGTTTCATATCGGTCTTTTCAAAATCGGAGGTACCACCCTCTATCGTGGTATTAACCCACCAGACGCGCTGCGAACCAACAATCTTGGTCTCGGCAAGGTTGAAATCCCGATCAATACCAGGGCCACTGGGGTTGCTATTGGAATAGCCACCGCCGGCGAACTGCACACTAACAGGGTGATCATTGGTTAAATCCTTACCCAGATTGGTCACAACTGTTACTGGACCAATACGCCCGGCAACCGGAGCCGCCTGACCGGACCAGCGACCATTGGAGAAGGCCCAGACATCACTACCGGAACCGGGCTCATTAATCATTGAATCCATAGCCTGAGTGCCATCATGACAGGACAGGCAGGCAATTGAGACCGAGCCGATCGGCTCGCTATGGGGCTCAAGTGTGGGTGTGCCACTCTTATGAGAGGGTCTGACAACAGTGCGGCTGT
>CAZYTT010000014.1:0-4939 GCA_964650235.1 uncultured Gammaproteobacteria bacterium
CCATCGCTAGTATCAAGCTGGACCGATACCGCACCAAAGCTACCACCTACTCGTTCTATTAAAATACTAGCAGGGCCAGCATCTTCGATTACGGAGAATGTACCCGGTGGAACAAGGCGTAGCGTACCGGGGGCTGTTGTTGAAATTGAAATTGCATTTACCCACGCAGCCACAGTTTGGCCAGTCCGGTCACGGATCTCAAGGCTATAATCACCCAACAATGATGCGATCGGAAATGATACGGTCATCTTGCGATCTGGCGTAGTCCCATCTAACGTAACGACACCATCAGATTCAATAGTGCTTCCATTCGCAACACTGGTTAATACAACCTTAGCCCCAGCCGTTATTTCAGCGGCATCCAGGTTTTCAACAAAACCAATCCCATCTAGGGTAATCACAGCGGTCGGCGTTACAAAGGCATCAAAAGCCGCCGGTGCATAGCTGGCTATAGCTATACCACTGCGTACGCCTCCACCACTCTTGATAGCTATAATATTGCCGTAAGGCTGCAAACCAATCTCGGCTACAGAATGGAAACCGACACCAGCACCATCACTCTCAGTAAAAGGTCCACCCCAGATGGTTAAATCACCCGCATCCGGCTGACAGAAATTTGTAGCGACTGGTCCAACCGTACTAATACGTTCATCCGAGACAGTTTCAACACAGGTCTGTACCGTACCGTCATTAGACATCATAGTTAGCCAGTACACGGTATCAGCAGCAATATAATTCAGCCCAGTATCCAACGCACCGTCATTGATATCTGTTAAACGAAACGCACCCGAGTTAGGATAGGGAGTCTGTGTGCCGTCAACATGCTTGACAGTGACATCTTCTAATAAATAACTTTCCGCCGAACCTGGGGTCGCAGGTGCAGCCGGTTCAGATGCAACACCACTAAATCCACCTTCATAGAGGCCACGTATTAAGGGTGCCCCCTCACCACGGTTCCAGCCATTTGCACCAGAGATACAGGCATTGGCGCCAAGAGCATCAACTACACCTGTCGCGGTGACATATGGCTGACCAGCACCCGTACTAACACCACAATCCGAGATTTGTGTCAGGGTATACCAGTGGTCCGGGTTTCGAATATCACAAGCCAGGGAGCCAACAAGACCCGGCGTTGCTGAACAGCGAACTCCAGGGAAATTGCTATTATAATTATTCAGCACCAGCTCAGAGGTGTAGCGAAGATCGTAATTATGAACAGCGACACCAACACCACTGGCCAGGGGATCTATGGCAGGGTCATCATCGTTAGGAGCCGTCCAGGCCAATGGGAGGGAATTAGGAGGTATTGCAACATTACCGCTACCTACGCCAGTTGTATCGGTGTAGGCAATGCTATCTATCGCTGCTATATCAAGTCGTAGATCGGCAATCTTATTAGGTGGAATAACATCAGTACTATTATATAGAGACAGCTTTTCCTGGGCGTTTGCCCCAGTTTGGGCCATAACGGTTGCCCAGCTCCAGGGCACGGCACCCATAGGCAATCCGGTCGTTGCATTAATGGTGGCATCATTGTCATCCATATCCCAACCGGCAGGTGGTGTAGCTAACTGACCAGTATTACTACCACCCGGGGTACAGGTTGAACAAACATTGGTCGGATTGATCGGCAGACCGGCACGTTCAGTGCTATAGAGCCAGTTAATATAACCATCACCATCTTTATCGGCAGCACCCAGGAAAGGGAATGGGGCATCAAGCGACTGGTTTGTGACACGCAAATCGATAGACTGGCCAACATTGAAGGGATCTATCTTAAGCAATGCTGCCGGTAAACCTGGAGTAACAATATCATTATCCCAGAGCTTATAATTAATAGCTGTATCACCACGACTGCCGCTACCTGTCCATGAGGCATGACAGCTACCACAGGTATCGGATCGGCTATTGTCGATAATAAAGGTACTTAGACTATCGGTTAAAAACCCAGGATTGGCGAACACCTCACTCGGAATCATCAACACTGCAATCATTAGTACTGGGATCAATGCCACCTTGCCAATCAAGCCCAACTTAACAAAGCGCCAAAAATCACTTTGATTAATGTCATTTGAAGGCTTCATTAACTTTTCATCGCCCCATGATGAAACACTACAAAAGCTATTATTTTCGTAACCATAGGTAGCTATATCGACCAGAAAGCAGAGAGCTTTGGAGAGAATAAAATCACCGGAGACGGCTGCGCACCTATTAGGTGTACCGAATAACTCGCCGCCCTGTCAGACAATAGACTGCAGCATAGATTAAAATATTTTAAATCACTCATGTCATTCATTTCACAGGCGTCCCAAATATTAAACGCGCACATGTTGCGCCCAACCACACAAAAGACGCGTCATTGTTCCGATTTTAGTGTGCACACCTTAATCTTGTTTTAATTGTACGGGTGGCTGCAGTAACTCAGAGTTATATACTTGGGACTATCATCCAGACACGCAAGCTACATCAGCAGCACCCACAATAACCGCTAAGCTATTGAATTTATAATAATTAAAAACTAGAACAGCAGCCCAGCTAATCATTAGGCTACAGAAAGCAAATATAGTTCCCATATAGTTCCCACGCGCCGGAAGATTGTAACAAAATTTTGACGCTCTGCGTATAAATTCCGGCTTTCGTGAAGACCAGCAACACCCCCAGACCTGTTAGAATTTGGTAAAAACAGTTGGCAACCCTTCAATCTGTCCCCCCCTATTTAGCACCACTTAATCACACCCGACCACACTAACCTTTGCATTTTGTTTGGCCAGGATAAATGCCGCCATTGCACTGCGACGCCGTGAATTACTAGTGACTATAAAGTGCATATCCGGATTGAGCAGGACAGCGATATCGCGCAACACCCTCAGCGGAAGATTAATACTATTAGGGGATGATTGCCGGAGAAAGGCCGTAGACGATCGAATATCAAGCAAAATCGCACCAGCTGCCAGCAACTCTTCAGCCGTCTGACTATTAATCGAGTCTACAAATGGACTGACAATAAGCGTGAAAAACTCGCCTTTATGCAAACGTAATAACAACCCATCCTCAACCATGGTAACAGTACCCAGATATGCACTATCATCAAACAGGGCGTCATCACCAAAACTGTCGCCAAAACCAAGGTCTTTAGTCGCAAAACTATTGGCCAGACCAGCCGCCCGGCAACAACCGCTCAATACAATATAGTAATACTCCGCTGAGTCTCCCTCCTTAACCACGACATCACCAGCACTGAACCGAATTTCAATAACCCGATTCTGCAACACCTTCTGATGCGGCACCGGCAAGCGCTTAAATAGTGCCACCTCTTCCAGTAAATCTTTACTGGTTGCGCTTAGATTATCTGCCTCCTGTAGCTCAGCAACTCTTGCCTGACCCTCACCAACAATCTCGCCTAGCACTGCTGTATCAATACTAAGAATGGTTATACTCGTACTCGCAATGGCTGACACCTTGCGTGGTTGATGGTCAGCAATGGCAAGCGTCGCCTCAGCACTTTCAGCCCTGATCGTAGCCACCCCACTCTCATCGGACATCAAGGCCAGCTGCCCTGATAATAGAAATATCGTCCTCAAATCTTCATCACCAGCAGAGAATATCCGCCGCCCTGGCGGTATCCGTTCTACCTTACTATTGGCCATTACCCGCCCAAGAACTTCAGCAGACAATGAATTCAGTGGTTTTAGATGACGAATATATACCTCATCCAGGTCAGCAACTGCCAGACTCATACGCCTAACCCTCAATCGATATTTGATAATTAGATATCGTCGAATCGGGCAAGACACTTTAACCAGAATCCCCAACCATGCCCTCTGACACACAGGTATGGTATCTTAGCGCCATGCAGACCTCTCTCAAGAATTCATCCCTGCCAAACGAGCAGTTACTGACAGCAGAGACAGCATTACGCAAATGTGTTCATTGTGGTTTTTGCAATGCAACCTGCCCGACCTACCAGGAGCTTGGCAATGAACTCGATGGTCCGAGAGGCAGAATCTATCTCATCAAACAGGTGCTTGAGGGCCAGGAGACATCTTCCAGGACCTTAGGCCATCTTGACCGTTGCCTGACCTGCCGGGCCTGTGAAACAACCTGCCCTTCCGGCGTACCCTATGGACAGTTGCTAGAAGTAGGCCGAGAAGAAATTACACGCCAAATCAAACGCCCGGCAATCGATAAGCTGATACGCTACGCCCTCAGGAAGGTGCTACCTTATCCCGGCCGGCTCCAGCTCGTACTGCAGATAAGTCCCTGGTTTAGCTGGATCCTGCCAGCCACAGTAAAAGCAGCCATGAAAGAATTACCACGACCAGCCATCAAAAATCTCCGCTCGACCCCGACCCAGCACAGGGTCACTGAACGCAAGATGCTTCTATTAAAGGGCTGTGCGCAGGAGGCTGTTCGACCAGACATTAATAACGCCACTATCCGCGTACTTGGAAAACTGGGCATACAGGCCAGCGTCATACATGAGAGTGGTTGCTGCGGGGCCGTTACACAACACCTCGATGCCGCAGAAGAGGCTCGGCACTTTATGCGCCGCAATATTGATAGCTGGTGGCCAGCTATTGAGGCTGGCGCCGAGGCCATAATTACGTCAGCCAGCGCATGCACACTAATGGTAAAGGATTACGGTCGCCTGCTCGCGGGTGACCCTGACTATCATCAAAAGGCCAACAAGGTTTCAGCTATTACATTAGATTTGTCTGAAGTTATTGCTAACGAGGACCTGTCAGCAATAGCTGATAACGCCTTTGAACCGATTGCTGTACAAATTCCCTGTACTGCACAACATGGCCAATCCCTAACAGCCGGGATATTAAAAATACTGGCAAGCGCAGGATTTAGTATAACCAATTCCAATGACAAACAAATGTGTTGCGGGGCTGCGGGAACCTATACGGTATTTCAACCGCAGATTTCACAGTCA
>CAZYTT010000014.1:5039-26253 GCA_964650235.1 uncultured Gammaproteobacteria bacterium
AGACCCACCATTGGTCACCTTGACCCGGCCTTCATCACCATGATGGATGAAGTTAAATCGCTGCTACAATTTGCCTTCCAGACCAGTAATGAGTTGACGATGCCGGTATCGGCACCAGGATCAGCTGGCATGGAGACCTGTTTTGCGAATCTGGTGGAACACGGCGACAAAGTAGTCGTGTGCCGTAACGGTGTTTTTGGCGGCCGCATGCAAGAAAATGTCGAACGCTGTAGTGGCACAGCAATTATGATCGACGATGAATGGGGATCAACCATCGACCCAAACAAGCTGGAAGACACCCTTAAAGCAAACCCTGATGCCAAAGTTGTTGCATTTGTACATGCCGAGACCTCTACCGGGGCCTGTTCCGATGTAAAGACCCTGACCGAGATTGCCCATCGGCATGGTTGCCTGACAATTGTCGATGCCGTAACTTCTCTCGGCGGCAGTCCACTAGCTGTTGATCAATGGCAGGTCGATGCCATCTACTCAGGCACACAAAAATGCCTGTCATGCACACCCGGCCTATCCCCTGTCAGCTTCAGCCCGGATGCACTACAACGGATCAAGGAACGTAAACATCGTGTACAGAGCTGGTTCCTCGACCTGAATCTGGTCATGGGATACTGGGGCCAGGGCGGCAAGCGCGCCTATCATCACACTGCACCCATCAACGCCCTCTACGGACTCCACGAATCACTGGTCTTGCTTCAGGAGGAGGGCCTCGAAAATGCCTGGCAACGTCACGACCGCAATCATCAGGCCTTACGAGATGGCCTCGAGGCAATGGGGCTAAACTTTGTTGTCAAAAAAGAGCATCGACTGCCACAGCTCAATGCCGTCACCATCCCTAATGGCGTTGACGACGCTGCAGTCAGAGCTAGACTATTACATGATTACAATCTGGAGATCGGTGCTGGCCTGGGGGCTATGGCTGGCAAGGTCTGGCGTATCGGCCTGATGGGCTATGCAAGCAACCCACGCAACGTATTAACGTGTCTTGGTGCACTTGACGATGTCCTCAGCAACATGAAGGCACCGATTAATTCCGGTGTCGCCGTTCATGCTGCACGCCAAACCTATACCGATCAGGGTATTATTTAATAAGACCACTTACTCAACCTCAAATGGACTGGGAACAGCGCTATACCAGCAGCTCGCAATTATTCGGGGATAAACCCAGCGAGCTGCTGGTCAGCGAGTTACATCGCATACAGCAAGGGTCTACAGTGCTGGCCATTGGAGACGGTGAAGGACGTAACGGTGTGTGGCTGGCCCAGCAGGGCCTGTCAGTTTACTCCATTGATATCTCGCCGACCGCCCTGAACAGGGCCCGCATCAGAGCCAAGCAATTAGGTGTAGCGCTTGAAACCCTCTGCATTGATCTGTTTGAATGGACATGGCCTGTAAATCGATTCGATATCATAACCTGCATCTTTGTCCATTTCCCCCCCGGCCTTCGAGCACAACTCTATCAAAATAGTTTTCAGGCATTAAAGCCAGGCGGCCTGCTCATCATTGAAGGATTCCATGCGGACCAGCAACGCCTGGACAGCGGTGGCCCTGCCGACCCCGATCTACTTCTGAACGAAGACCTACTCCATCATGCCTTTCCCACCGCTGAATGCCTGCGTATGGATCGCGTTACAACGCGAGTAATGCTAAATGGAAACGATCAGGGTGAAGGGGCCGCCATTCAATTCGTTGCCCGCAAGCCTGAATCTGCCTGAATTAATACAATATTTTGTCGATGACGGATATTCATACGCCACTGCTTTTGGTGTCGGTACAACCAGCCCCGAGCCTCAATATAACGTCCTTGCCAACTCAACCAGCTATTTGGCGAATCAAAATATTGGTCTTCCTTTTTCCTGACACGTAGTGTCACCCCACCCGCCAGTTCCAGCAAGATAAGACCTGGAGTCTTATGTACCTTATTGATATGCCCCTGGATCAACTGAAACCCGCCCCTTACTGGCCTGCCGTAATCGACATCCCTGGGCTGGTAATTACTCTGCCCCCAGACCCCAAGATTATTCTCACGTGCTACACTTTCTGCTTGGTGATAGCAGGCCTGATTAAACAGGTTTGGTGGTATAGCGATGGAAAATGCCAGCCCCTGCAGCAATAGCTTTTGTTGCACATCGACAAGCCCATCTACAATGACATTTGCCAGCAGGCGATGATAGCGGTCATAGCGTTGCACCCCATAGTGAAGGCCAATGATTTCAGCTTTAGTTATCAAGCCCTGTAAATATTGCCTCGCCTCAACAGCCCGAGGTTCATGACGACTATGCTCATGATCAAGTTCCGGTGTATTGATACCGGTTAATCGTACCTTCCTACCATCTTTCAACAGGAGCGTATCGCCATCAATGATCGCTCGCACATGCACCTGCTCATCTAGTAGGCCGATTTGACAATCACGGGCCAGACACTGGGTGAAAAAAAACGACCAGACAATAAAAAAGGCGCCAACAAGTGGCGCCTTTTTAATGACATGGCCATCGGCCAGCATTATTATTTGCTCATACCATACTTTTGTCTGAACTTGTCGACACGACCCGCAGTATCCATCAGCTTCTGCTTACCGGTATAGAACGGATGACACTGAGAACAAACATCCAGATGTAAATCCTTACCAGCTGTAGAACGGGTTTGAAAGCTATTACCACAACTACACGTCGCAGTAATCTCAGTATAAGCGGGATGTATATCCGGCTTCATGATGTAATCCTCTCTGTTCCAATGTCGCTCTCCTCGCCAGGTCACCTCCCAATAGCGAGACACCACATTTCATTAACTTGGCCGAGCATTTTATAGTAAGGCCCCCTGCACCGCAAGCACCCTCTTACACCAACGACTAATTCAGGTCCACCGTCATCGTTTGAGGTGCACCATCTCTTACAATCTCCACCGTGACCTGTGCCCCATTCTTCAGGGAACGCAGAATATTCAGGCCTCTGGCCGGGTTATCCAGCCTTATCCCATTGACCCGCGTTACAACATCATTGGGCAGAAGACCTAATTGTTCAAACATAGCCGTATCACGACCCGGGTTTATCTGATAACCAGTCACACCATTCCGATGATAAGGGCGCACCTGAACTACATCCATCAACTGCTGCGGGTTTGTTAGCAAGGTATCACGATATTCGCTCAAACTCATCAGGGGCTGGTTATTCAATATGTTATCAACCGGCGCAGCGACATCACCAACATCCAGGCTATCCCTTGGTAACTCCAGCGTCTCCAAACGGCCATTGCGAAGCAATATTATATGCTGCTGATGAACCTCCTTAAGTGTAGCGCCACCCGGCAAGGTGGCCCCGAGGGCATAAAATTCCTGCGTCCCTGATGGTGATGCAACGATAGCACCCCTAACCCCTCCTGCATCTCCTGCAACTACTCCACGCAATATCAATTTGAGCCGTGTTTTTGGTATCTCCTTGGCCACAACTGGCGCTGAAGTACTGACAAGCTGTTGACCAAACAAATGTAATCGCCCCAGGTTCAGACTCTGGACAGGCGCCGGCTTAGACACAGCCTGTTTTAATGGTGGGATGGGGGGCTGCTCAATACCCGGCAACAACCGCCAGGACATACCTGCAAGCATATAACTGATCGAGGCGATCAACATCAGATTGATAATAGTAAGCAAAGCATGATTTTGACCACTCGCGGACAATAGCCGTGGCAATCTGCGGCTCACCACCACCGACCAGTCGCGCCAATCTTGCATTGATATCATCATAACCTCACTGCCAGTTATACCCATCGCCCACTTATCAGCGCCAGCAATCCTAGCATGATGGGTTGATGAATTATATAAACCAACAGACTATGTCGGCCTAAAAAACCGAGCGGTTTCAACTCCACCCTATTTTGACAAGACGCATTACTGACACTATTAAAACAGCGCTGACCGACAAACAAACCTAAAAGTACGACACCAAACCATGGCAATAAGGGCACATAATCCTCCGTCAGTGGTTTATGTGTCATTAATCCAGCCCATTGCAGAAAGGGCTGATTAAATATCGGGAATGAAGCATAAATACCAAATATTATCAAAAAGATACCAAAATAAAGACTAATGAGAGGACGATTCACAAACAACAAAGCCAACACACTGGCCAGACTAATAAAGTGTAAAATACCAAAAAATATCCAGCGAGATGGTGAAAAATAATAACTCGAGATACTGACTAATAACGCAAAGAGGGCAAGCCACAACAGGCGGCGAGAAAAGGAGCGCATAAAAGCACGAGTTCGCATCCCTCTCCGGGCAGATAAATGCAGACTCACTCCGACTAGGAGTAAAAACATAGAAACAATTAGCGTTCTTGCCCCCAACCAAAAAATATCGTTATAAAAATCAAAGATATAAATACGATAATAGGTCAGGTCATAACAGAAATGATACCCAATCATCAGACTAACGGCTAACCCACGATAAACGTCAACTGCCTGACACCTATATTTATTTTCCAATCACAGCCTCCCGCGACCAACCTGTCTGATGGGGCCTTAAGCTGTATGCATAAAAAAGTGAGACCATTTACAAAGCCCATCGTCCATTCAGGATAATAAACGCGCCGGCAGGCCCGCTGCCTGGTGAAAATTTGTAACGATTTACCCCCAAACCCACACTAAAATTAATCAAATAGATTAGTGAGTTAACGAACCTATCAGGCCTGGATGGCCTGATCCCATAGAGACATCAGCTGATCCCGATGTTCACGCCGATGACATAATATCAGTTTAAATTCATTCGGATTTTTTGTGTGAGTGATCTCACCTTCACGTTGAAAATGGGTATCATGCAAGCGAGATAGCCAAAAGCGTAAGGCGGCCGCACGGAGCGCAAAAGGCCACACCGCCCGCTCAACAGACAATAGTGGTCGCTGACCATGATAGGCTGTTAATAATAACAGGACACGATCATCAGCCAGCCCGCCACCTTTGATACCGCACCAGTCGTTAACTGTTACAGCCAAATCCAGTAACAACAGATCATTACATGCGTAATAGAAATCAATAACACCACTCAATTGACCATTGTCAAACAGGACATTGTCTCGAAACAAGTCAGCATGAATCACGCCCACAGGCGCCCTACTGGCATCCTGGATTGCTAACACCGTCATTTCATCATCCAGCAAAGCCAACTCTTCCGCTGTCAGTAATCCGTGAAGCTTAGATCGCACCTCTTCACGCCATTCCGCTCCTCGTGAATTTACCCGATGATGCGTAAATGCCTGTCCCAAACGATGCAATCGCCCAAGCATGGCGCCGACCGCACGACAGTGATCAACAGTCGGTTGCTCAATACTAGAACCGACCAGACGTTGAACCAGAGCCGCAGGCTTATTAAGTAACAGGCGTAAATATTTGCCCGAAGAATCAGGCTGCGGATGGGCACTTGGCAGGCCAGCCTCGGCAAAAAAAGCCATCAAATCAAGATAATAAGGCAACTCTTGTACAGACAGGGATTCAAATATTGTCAACACATACTGGCCAGCAGAGGTAGTGACAAAATAATTGGTATTTTCGATTCCGGCGCTAATACCAGTAAAATCGATTAATTCACCGCAGTCATAACAATTAATAAAATCGACCAGCTGCTGACGCGAGACAGGCGTAAAAACAGACATAAAACCTCATTCAGGTACTATGGAAACTAAGCTACCGGACCATTATCGGAACATTCTAACGCCAACGTTTTAATGTCCATTGTGGAACAGCAAAGTCTTGACTTATATTATAACGACGGGTCTCAAGATTACCATCGCCATCACTATCAACCAGGTAGTACGACGGCCCTTTATCTGGAGTAATCTTCACCATATATAGCTGCCCGCCCATACGATATTCCTGCACCTTACCTGAACGACTGGGGCGCACAATTATTTGCGGTTGCTGTACATCCTCATTAAACCCTGGCACCGGCTCCGGGCCAGCCGCCGTACTGGTCGAAACTAAAAGGGCAAGCACAATGATAATGAATACCGATAAACGCATTGACTATAACTCCATCATCCGCTCTTGCTCTTCAACAGATGGCTCAAAACTACGCTGCTCATAGTGCTGAAAGATTGCATCAACCACCTCAGACGGATTATCCAGGACCACAAACAGGTCCATATCTGACGGACTAATCACACCACTTGCCACCAGGGTTTGTTCAAACCAGTTCAACAGCCCCTGCCAGAAGCTGCTCTTTACTAGAATAATGGGGATTTTTCGTGTCCGCCCGGTCTGAACCAGGGTCAGGATCTCAGCCAGCTCATCCAAGGTACCAAAACCACCAGGCAATACCACATAGGCTGAGGCATATTTAACAAACATGACCTTACGGGAAAAAAAATGCCGGAAGCGTAACGATATATCCTGATATTCATTCTCTGATTGTTCGTTTGGTAACTGAATATTGAGCCCAATACTCGGCGACTTGCCCTCCAGCGCCCCCTTGTTTGCGGCCTCCATGATTCCGGGCCCGCCACCACTAACGACACTGAACCCAGCATCAGACAGCGCTTTGGCAATTGATTCAGCCAAGGCATAATCCTCATGGTCTACCGGAGTACGTGCCGACCCAAATATACTAACCGAAGGCTTAATTTGCGCAAGCCGTTCAAACCCCTCAACAAATTCAGCCATGATCTGAAAAATTTTCCAGGATTCACGCGTCAGTACGGCATCATTGATTGGCGCCAGACTCGGGTGCCCTGCTTTTTGCTGTTCGTCCATTTGTCACCAGTTTTGTCTGTCTTTCGAAGAATTGTGCCCGCAGCTTTTTCCACGAGAAATCTGAGACTATTATTGTCCACTAAGAAGACATTGTCACGCTAGTAATATTGCTATAAACGCTCAAAACGAATACCCTTTAGCGATTTACCGAATGCGATGGAGATTATAATGGGACTCGGACTTGAACAGGCGCGCTTCAATATGATTGAGCAACAGATCAGACCATGGGACGTACTTGATCAAGACATATTGAGTCTGATGTCCCGCTTACCTCGCGATCGCTTTGTCAGCGACATCCACCAACACCTTGCCTATGCCGACACCGCAATCCCCATAGGCATGGATCAGGTCATGATGCATCCCAAGGTCGAGGCCCGCATGCTTCAAGCCCTGGAAATACATCCAACCGACAAGGCCCTCGAAATTGGTACAGGCAGCGGCTATGTGACAGCCTTGATGGCCAAGCTTTCCCATCATGTCCGGTCCATTGAAATACATAGCATCTTTACCGAACTGGCGGGGCAACGCCTGCAAAAAATGAGGATTGAAAATGCCAGCCTGGAGACAGGTGATGCCGCCCAAGGCTGGGACGATGACCGACTCTATGACGTTATTGCCATTACTGGCTCCCTGCCGGTCCTGCCCGATGCCTTTAAAATGAGCCTGAATAGAGGTGGTCGATTGTTTGCGATTGTTGGAAATGCACCCGTTATGGAGGCCATTCTGATCCGTAGAACAGGGCCTGACGCATGGTCCCAGGAAATCCTGTTTGAAACTGAACTGGCACCACTGCTCAATGCCCAGGCACCTGACACATTTGTATTCTGAAGAGCGGAAAAAAAATAATAAAAGTCATGCTAAGACCTGAGCCAATAAAGTGGATCACCTGCCTAATCGCTTCCGGGATACTGATTTCGACAACACTGCCAGCCCTTGCAACTGACCTGTTAACCATTCACCAACAAGCCCTGAAACATGACCCAATATTTAAACGTGCCGCCGCCACACGCCAGACTACCCTAGAGGCATTACCACAAAGCCAGGCACAATTATTACCCTCAATTGTTTTCAATGCCTCAACATCTGAGTTCTCACAACATGTTGTCAGTGGCACATCATTATTATTTGCTGATAAATCGACAGACTACACACTATCACTGAACCAGCCCATTTATCACCGTGAATATTTCACCCGCCTTGACCAGGCCGACGCCCAGGTTGCCCAGGCTGAATCCAGCTATGCGGCAGCTGAACAGGACTTAATCATCAGGACTGCGGAACTATATTTCAATGCCCTAGCGGCAAAAGACAATGTGCATTTTAGTCAGGCCGAAAAAAAGGCCCTGGAACGCCAACTTGATCAGACCCGACAACGTTTTGAAGTTGGTCTGACAGCAATTACCGATGTCCATGAAGCTCAGGCGGCCTATGATCTGGTCGCAGCCCAGGCAATTGATGCGAAAAATCAGTTAAATAGCCAGTTTGAGGCCCTGTTTGAATTAACCAGTCGCCAATATGAAGACCTGGCGGTATTGAATGAAGAACTGCCCTTAGTATCCCCGGCACCAGAAAACATAGAGGCCTGGAGCCAACAGGCGCTCACCAACAATTTATCAGTAATTGCCAGCCAAATGGCCACCCAGGCCTCACTGGCAAATATAAAAATGAGTCGTTCAGGCCACTACCCCTCACTCGACCTCAACGCCAGCCACACCTATAGCGACAGTAGCGGCGGCAATTTTGGTTCAAGGGAGACAAGGGACAGTACCGTCACACTCCAGATGACATTACCACTCTATCAGGGTGGCGCAATACAGTCTCAGGTTAGAATTGCCAGGGCCCAATATGCCGAGGCGATTGAAACACTCGAACAACAGAAACGGGCAGCAATTCGGCAGGCCCGCGATGGTTACCGCGGTGTACTGGCCGCTATCAAGCGTGTACATGCCCTACAACAGGCAGTTGTCTCCGCCCAGAGCGCCTATAAAGCTAGTGAAACGGGCCTTGAGGTTGGCACCCGAACAACCGTAGATGTACTGGAGGCCCGTCGCAATCTCTACCGTGCCCAACGCAACCTGGCGCGCGCGCGTTATGATTACATCCTCAATACCTTGAGACTTAAACAGGTCAGCGGTCAATTACAGTTCAGTGATCTACAAAAAATTAATCAGTGGCTTCAATAAACCACGATACCCAAAGCAAATTTCCAGCTACCCAGTAACGGGCAACAACAACTCCAACTCTGCCAGCGTGGCATCTAATGTACCGCGATTCTCGCTGACAGCGCGTTGACCCTGCTGTCCGGCCAAATGGCGCATCCCAATGTCGCGTCCATATTCCAGGACTACCGCTGCTATTTGATCGGCATCAACAGTCTCTACAGCCGCATTAAAGCCCAATAACAGATCGCGTGCCGCCGTAAAATTAAACATATGCGGCCCAAAAATCACCGGCAGCCCCAGTGCTGCGGGTTCAAGAATATTATGCCCCCCAATCTTAAGAAGACTACCACCGACAAATGCTATGTCAGCAGCGGCGTAGAATAAACGCAACTCACCCATACTATCACCGACAAAGACCGCTGTATGTGCAGTCACTACCGGATCATAACTACGTCTGACGACCTCACCACCGAGACGTGACGACCATTGCTGGCATAAGATTGCTACCGCGTCAAAACGTTCTGGGTGTCGCGGCACTAGAACCAACAGGGCATCAACAATTTCATGTCGTACCCGCTCAAACGCCGCCAACAGTATTTCGTCCTCTCCCTGATGGGTGCTCGCGGCAATCCAGACCAGGCGTTCGGGATTGCCTGCATGCCAGGCCTCGTACCATTGCAGCGCTGCCGCTCCAGCATCGCTATCGATATCCATATCAAATTTGATATTACCTGTAACCTTAACCTGCCCGGCTGGCGCCCCCAATTGTAAAAACCGATCGGCATCCATCGACGACTGTGCGGCAATCAGCCCGGGGAAACGGAGGGTTTGTCTAACGAGACCACCTAGACAGGAGTAACCACGCAGGGATTTTGGTGATAATCGGGCATTGATTATCGCCAATGGGATATCACGTCCAGCACACGCAGCAAACAGGTTGGGCCATATCTCGGTCTCCAGAATGATGACCAGTCTGGGATGCGCCTTATCCAGAAAGCGCTTAATGCTACCGGGAAGATCGTAGGGCATATAGCTATGATCAACCTGATTACCCAAAGCCTTCACTATCTGGGAGGAACCGGTTGGCGTCGTAGTCGTAACCAACAGGCGATGGTTGGCATACCGCTTTAACAGGGCCTTTATCAACGGAAACGCAGCCATTGTCTCACCGACCGAAACACAATGGACCCAGATGACTGGTTTAACCGGCGAGACTGGACTATAACCAAACCGCTCGCGCCACCTTAGTCGATAGGCCGGGGACTTGCGCCCCCGCCAGTACAGGCGAAATAACACCAGGGGCACCAAGAAATACAACAGACATGTATAGAGCTTGCGCAAAGAGTTCTAGCCTTTATAGTCAGGTTAGCAACACAATGACTACTCGGCCCTGATCCGTTCGATTATAGCCGAGGTGGAACATCCCTCAGTAAACGCCAGCACCTTAACCTCACCTCCGGCAGCAATGACACAGTCATACCCAGCGATTTCCCCAGGTTGGTAATCCCCCCCCTTCACCAATACATCAGGCAGGACCTGACAGATTAATCGCTCCGGCGTGGACTCAGAAAATGGGACAACCCAATCAACACAACGTAAGGCAGATAATACGGTCATGCGTTGCTCCAGCAAATTAATCGGTCGAGTCGCGCCCTTTAAACTGGCGACAGAGGCATCGCTATTAACCGCCACAATCAATCGATCACCCAAGCGTCGAGCCTGCTCCAGATACTGGATATGTCCCGTGTGCAAGAGGTCGAAACAACCATTGGTCATAATCACCCGCTCACCTGTAGCCCTGGCCTGACTAACCAAGGACTGCAACATCGACTCGTCAACAACCCCCTGTTCAAGGGCAACACCCTGATCAGCATGCAGGGCCTGCAACAATTCATCAATAGTAACAGCAACAGCACCGAGCTTGGCCACAGCAATACCTGCCGCCATATTAGCGAGCGCCGTTGCCTGCTTAAGTGGTTGTCCGGCAGCATGGGCAGCTGCCAGGACGGAGATCACCGTATCTCCTGCACCAGTAACATCAAACACCTCCCGCGCATGAGTCGGAAAGTGTTGCATCTGCTCGCCATCAATTAACAGGGACATCCCCTGTTCGCTGCGCGTGACCAGCAAGGCCTGTAGATCAAGTTGCTGGCACAGTCTCTGGGCAGACGCGGCCAGTGCACCCTCATCCCCACAGGCACCAACAACTAATTCAAATTCTGATCGATTTGGGGTCAATAATGTCGCCCCCTGGTAGCGACTAAAATCCTGCCCTTTGGGGTCTATCAATACCGGCTTATTGGCCTGTCGGGCCATGGCGATCATCTGGTTGATCTGACTCAGGGTACCCTTGGCATAGTCTGACAACACCACGACATCAACCTCATGAACTGCACGCGCAAAACGCTCAAGCAGTTCAGCCGTAGCGGTGTGACTATGCGGCTCCTCAAAATCGAGCCGAATCAATTGCTGATGACGGCTCAGGACCCGCATCTTGGTTACCGTTGCGACATCATCCGCCAGTGTAAAACGGCAATCAATATTATCGCGCTGCAGGGCATCCAGTAGCTGTCTACCGGCTTCATCATTCCCCACCAGCCCATCAAGAATCACCTGGGCACCTAGCTCGGCAATATTTATAGCCACGTTACCCGCACCTCCGGGTCTGTTGTCACATTCCAGCACATGAACAACTGGGACCGGGGCCTCTGGTGACAATCGAGAGGTCGCACCCTGCCAGTAACGATCTAACATCAGATCACCTACGACTAGCACCCGGGCACTGTTAAAATCAGGAAGTTGCAATTTCATATTTCCCCAGGATAAGCAAACTGAAAAGATAGTAACACAAGGTAACAGCAACGTAGAACGAACAGAAGGTCAATTCATAACCAGATACTAAATATTTATTGGCCACCCAATAATCGGCGGTAGACCCTTAGATTGCCCTGAACCATCGCTGTAATTGAGAATTTCTCCAAAACCCGCTCCCGGCCCTGGCGACCATAGCGCTCGGCATGGACTTTATTTTCCAGCAGGTCCAGTACTGCCGTTTCAATCGATGATGGAGAGGCCACCGGGATTAAATGACCTGTATGTTGATCAACAACTATCTCCGGTATACCGCCAGCATTGCTGCCTATTAATGGCACACTACAGGCGGCCGCCTGTAGTAACGATACCCCAAGGCCCTCCATTTCGGCCGGATGAACCAGCATATCGAGACAGGGCAAACAATGTTCCATATCATCACGAAACCCGGGTAACAGGACATGTTGCAACAGACAGGATGAGGCCGCAACCTGCATCTGGATATCATTATGTAATGGCCCTTTACCAAACAGGATAAATACACAATCAGGATGGTGGCGTACAATTGCCGGAATAGCATCCAACAGGTAACGGTGTCCTTTGCGCTCGATAAACTGCGCCACCATGCCAATAAAGCGAGGTTGGGCAAAACCCCGCTCTTTTAACCACACCTGCATCCCCAGCCGCCTGATGAAACCAGCCCTGTCGCAGGCTGCAGAAAAACGCTGAAGATCAACGGCACTATGAACACAACTAACCCGCTCATGAGCCAGACCTTCACTCAACAAAACGGCACGGATACCATTGGAGATAGTAACGATATGGTCATATAAACAGTATTTAATCTTTACCCACCATCGCGGCTCGGGGTTATCCACCCGCCGAGTGAGCAACACATGACAACCAGATAAACGGCCGGCAATGGCGCCAAGGATATCGGCACCGCGACGGCTATGCAGATGAATAATATCCGGCCGTTCCTGTCGCAGTATTCGATAAAGTCTTAATATAAAGAATAGATCCAGATCACCTCTCATTGGTAGGTCATAAACTCGATCAGCCTGGGTAGCCGACGCAATTGCGCTGTCTCGAGGACAGATCAGTATATGCTCGCCCACCTCCTGATCCTGCTTCAGCTCTGCTAGCCCCTGAAGCAGATATACTACCTGCAAGGCCCCACCATAGAGATTACGACCAGCCTCAACGTGCAGGATTTTCATTATCTTCTCCATGGAGCAGTTGCTGAACGGTCACCAGCACTTCAAATACGCTGATATCATCCATACAGGTATAGGCACCGTCACAGGTTGGTTTGCGCCGGCAGGGGGAGCATGCCAGGGCCTTATATAAAATAATAGAATCTGTCCGGCCAGCATCTCGATAAGGGCATGTCGACCCGAACAAGGCAATCACGGGTGTTGCAGCAGCAATCCCCATATGCGTTAGTCCCGTATCAACACCAACCAATAACCTTGCCCGACCAATAATCGCCGCGGCCTGACGTAAGCGCGTCTGCCCTACCAGGTTTATAAGCCCAGGCTGGCCTTGATCAAGGTGGCCAGCGGCATCAGCATCTGCTGGACCACCTAACAGAACAATAGGCAATGCAAGTTGCTCATGGGCCTGCCGAATAAACTCTATCCACTTGTGTTCAAACCAGTGCTTTTGCGGTCGGGTCGTGAAGGGGCAGATAACAATATAACCTTGATTCATCTGATGCTGCCGACATAACTGCTCAGCATAGATTTCATCTTCATCGGACAGAGCAATACGCATATCAAAGTGGGCCACATCCAGCCCCAATTGTGCCGCTAACTTACGATACTCCGACGAGATACGGATATCGCCTTGTGGCTTTGTGATTACTCGGGTCATTAGATGGGCGCTGCCTTCACGTGAACCAAGACCGATACGTTGTCGGGCACCTGTAAACCAGGCCCATATACCACTTTTTAATAGACCCTGAACATCCAGCACAAGATCAAAACGCTGTTGACGTAAATCGCGAACAAACTGAAAAATCGCCTTAATCAAAGACAACAACCGTCGTTGTCGCCATAAATCGCGCCATTGGTTACGCGGCCAGACAATGACATTGTCCAGTTGCTTATTGGCAGCCAGCAGATCATAGGCCTCCGACTGTACCAGCCAGGCGATGTGCGCCTGGGGATAACGCTGACGAAATGCGGTAATTAACGGCGAGGCCATAACGATGTCACCGATAGCACTCAGACGAATGATTAAAATTTTATCGACTTTAACTGTCATTAAACCCCAGACCTGTCATTGAACCAGTCGAGCATTATGAGTGGGTATATCAACCATATCCTAGTCTTGCAAATTCACGGCATGCCTAAACAGAATATCCAGAGGAGCCTATCACATGACTACGGGGCTATTACAGCCCAATACTTGCCCATTTAATTAATCACTACTATTCAAGGAAGGAATAAACAGCAACAAATAGTCCTCCGGCGATTATTACACGCAGGGATATTGGTCAGCCAGGTTTACTGGGCAGGGGGGGAGGGCTAGCGGATAAATCTACACACAATGGCTCTCCATCAAGCGCATCCAGATTAACAATAACCGGGGCTAACTAATCCCTGGTTAATTGCGAAGGGGGGGCATTGCCCAGCCCACCATCCAGTAATTTGCTGCGTAGCCCGTATTGTTGCAATACAAATGATGCAGCTGAGCTGCGCTTACCGGTCTCACAATAACAGATATAAATCTTCGATTTATCCAGTGACTGGGCCTGCCGATGCATGTCGCGCATGGAAATATTGATAGCCCCAGGTAAATGGGCATGTTCAAACTCACCCGGAAGACGTACATCCACCCATTGAGCCTTACCCTCATCAACCTTTTTTACAGCATCGTCAAAGGCAAGACTGGCCAGACTTGGTTGTTTTAGTAATTTATTGAAGTCTTCCTTAGACAGCCGCAACAATATACCGTCGGTCATCATCGAAACTGTTGCATTTCGCGGTTTATCCGAGATAAGGGCCGCTTCACCGAAGGTTGCGCCCTCAGATAACTCAGCCATCTCCACAGCATCGTCATCATCTTCCGGGGTTCGGGTGACCATGGCTACACCCTCATCGATCATATAGAAATAATCACCCTGCTCTCCCTGACGAATTATAACCTCGCCTTCATGAACTCGGACTGGCTCAAGCCTGTAGAGCAATTCCTCAATATTGGGTGCTGGTAGATTACGAAAAGTTGGTGACTTAAACATCGTATTAAGCCAGTCAGCCTTATTTATTGTAATAATGCCGTCTTCGCTCATTAGCACATCTGTTTCTGGCGCCGTTATCTGGGCCCAGGTTAACATTGTGTCGAGTAGCCCCTTATCGACACGGGCCACGATCCCCGGTGTCCGCGACAATACCATCCTGAAATTGTTCTTATCACTATTGAGGGGATAATAGCTATCTGCCGCACCACCACGAATAAGCCGAGGCTCACCACTATGCAGGGTTGCCTCAACTGCCCCACTCAATAAATAGAGGGCCTGATCGGACTCAGCATACCCCAACAGATCGCAGCCTTCTTCAATTTTATCGATCTCAGCTGTGGATATCAGTTCACGCAGCTGATCATCCGTTAACGAACTAATTGGCTCTAGCTTTCTAAATCGATCGATAAATGCTTCATTATTCAGCGATGCTTGCGTCACTCTCACGTACCTTTCTGACATATTTATACGACGTTGATCGAAACCGTTTGAGCTTCATGCTGAATAAACGCTACAAGCATGATAAAATACGCGGCTCTACAGACCTTACGCCCTACTCATCGGCTAACGCAGGATATTCTTTATAAACCCAATGAACACCGTCGAATTATCACGTATCCGGGAAATTCCGTACAATTACACATCTTTCTCCGACAGGGAGATCGTATTCCGCTTCTTAGGTGAGCGCCACTGGCAAACCATTAACGAGCTCAGGAACTCGCGAAAAACCGGACACTCTGCGCGGATGTTATTTGAGGTCCTGGGTGATATGTGGGTCATTAATCGCAACCCCTATATCCAGGATGACCTGTTAAACAGCTCAAAACGCTGGCAATCGCTCACCCGCGCCCTGCATCACCGCCTGGATCAGATCAAGACCCGAGCAGACAACAACCCGCTGGTAATAGAGCTGTTGACCGCAGCCCGGTCAGCCGTCAACGAGTTTGAAAACTGGTTACCTCAGCAACGAACCCTGCGTCATCGCGCCCAGCAAAAACTGTCGCGATTAACCAGAAAGGACAATATTGATTTTGGCGGTCTTGCTCGGGTCTCGCACGTAACCGATGCGACTGACTGGCGGGTAGAATACCCCTTTGTCGTCATCAGTCCAGATACCGAAGAGGAGATCCAGGCTATCGTTGCCTGCTGTATTGAACTAGGTCTGACCATTATCCCCAGGGGCGGGGGTACCGGATATACTGGTGGTGCCGTGCCTCTGTATGCCGATACCGCGGTTATCAACACTGAAAAACTGGAGGGGCTGAGCGCCATAGAATGGAGACAACTGCCAGGCTGCGAGAATAGTGTTGCTACCATACGCGCAGAGGCTGGTGTAGTAACACGTCGCGTTGCTGAGGCAGCCGCAACTCAACAACTGGCCTTTGCCGTCGACCCAACATCTCAGGATGCCTGCACCATCGGTGGCAATATTGCGATGAATGCCGGTGGCAAGAAGGCGGTATTATGGGGCACGACCCTCGACAACCTGGTCTCATGGCGCATGGTCTCCCCCGATGGTAACTGGCTCGAAGTCGAACGCCTGAATCATAACCTGGGCAAGATCCATCTGCAGGAAACGGTTGAGTTTCGTGTTACACGCTTCGGCCCTGATGGCAAAAAAATCATTGGTGCCCCTGAGATCCTGCATATGCCCGGCAAAATGTTCCGCAAGGAAGGCCTAGGTAAAGATGTCACCGATAAATTTCTTGGCGGCCTGCCCGGCATTCAGAAAGAGGGATGCGATGGATTGATAACCTCCGGAATTTTCATCCTGCATCAACAACCCGAACATATCCGTACGGTATGTCTCGAATTTTTCGGCCACGATATGAAACTGGCGGTTTCAACCATTGTTGCTATTTCCGATCACATCGAACAACACCCGCAGGTCCTGCTCTCAGGTCTGGAACACCTGGACGAACGCTATCTGAAGGCAGTCAATTACGCAACCAAGGCACCACGTAGTAGTGGTCTGCCAAAAATGGTCCTGATAGCAGATATTGGCAGCGATGATGCCAATGTGACTGCGGATGTTGCCTCCTACATAGTCAAACTGGCTAATAATCGCCAGGCCGAAGGTTTTATCGCGACCAGTCCGGAGGCCCGCCGGGCCTTTTGGGAAGACCGTAGCCGGACTGCAGCCATTGCCGCACATACCAATGCCTTCAAGATCAATGAGGACGTGGTAATCCCGCTACCTCAACTGGCCGAATACAACGAGGGCATTGAGCGCATCAATATCGAATTATCGATTAATAACAAAATCGACATGGCCACCGCCGTTATTAACTGGCTGAGCAAGGACACCCCCTTATTACAACCGTCAGCGACCAGCGAAAGAAACGCAGAAGGCGAGGTAATCCTGGCCTCAAAACGCGAGGCAGCCCTGCAATACGCCCAGCAGATAAAGCAACGCTGGCTTGATATATTGGCTCACATTGATGACCCAGCCACACAGCAACTCCAGTTACTAGATGAAGCCACTCAATCACTTGCCCAAAAACATGATCGCCTAATTGATCTGTTATTGCGTCGCGACCTGCGCATATCCTACCGCAATGGAATGGAGCGTCCCCTGAAAGAAATATTTAGTGGTCATTCACTGCTGCCATTACATAAACGACTCGACCAGATTCACAGCGACATTCGCTCCAGTCGTCTGTTTGTTGCCCTGCATATGCATGCCGGTGATGGCAATGTGCATACCAATATCCCGGTAAACTCTAATGACTACACCATGATGCAAACGGCGGAAAAAGTCGTTGATCGTATCATGGCGCTGGCCGCCGAACTCGGCGGAGTGATTTCGGGTGAGCACGGCATTGGCCTGACCAAATATCAGTACCTTGATGAACATAGTAAACAGACCTTTGCTGACTACAAGCAGTCGGTCGACCCCAACGGTCATTTTAATCGTGGCAAGTTACTACCGCAGACCCGGCTTGATCAAGCCTACACACCCTCATTAAGACTATTACAGCAAGAGGCTATTATCCTCGAAGAAAGTGAGCTGGGCGCCCTTAATGATGACATACGCCATTGTTTACGGTGTGGTAAATGTAAGCCCGTTTGTACGACTCATGTACCGAGGGCCAACCTGCTCTATTCACCGCGGAATAAAATTCTGTCCACAGGACTGATCCTGGAGGCCTTCTTATACGAGGAACAGACTCGCCGCGGGATCTCAGTTCAACACTTTGATGAAATGAATGATATAGCCGACCATTGCACGATATGTCATCGCTGTCTGCCCAAATGTCCTGTCGATATCGATTTTGGCGATGTTACCATTCGCATGCGTAATATCCTGAAACAACGTTCGGCCCGCCGACCAAGTCCTGGCACACAGTTATCCATGGCCTTTCTGAACATAACAGACCCTACCACGATCAAGCTGATGCGGAAGACTGTTATCGAATGGGGCTATCGTAGCCAACGCCTTGCCACTTTTGTTATGCGTCTTCTAACCCCATCATCCAGACGCAAGGAGGCCATTCCTGCTGCGACTACAGGCAAACCGTCGATCCAGACCCAGATAATTCATTTTGTCAAAAAACCCCTGCCTGCCGCCCTCCCCAAAAAGACGACACGGGCCATGCTAGGGCTGGAAGACAATAAGATTGTGCCTATTATTCGTAATCCTGAACGGCTCAATGAGGACAGTGATGCTGTTTTCTATTTTCCAGGCTGTGGGTCAGAACGATTATTTAGTCAGATAGGCCTGGCAACCATTGCCATGCTCTACGAATCCGGCGCCCATACAGTATTACCTCCGGGCTACCTATGCTGTGGCTATCCGCAACACTCAGCCGGCGATGAAAACAAGGCCCGCAGTATTTCGACGGATAACCGGGTACTTTTCCATCGCATTGCCAACACCCTGAATTATCTCGATATCAAAACAGTGATCGTCTCCTGCGGCACCTGCATGGACCAATTACTAGGCTACGAATTCAGCCAGATTTTCCCTGACTGCAGGCTCCTTGATATCCACGAATATCTATTAGAAAAAGGCATCAAGCTCGAGGACACCAAAGGGGTTCGTTACATGTACCATGACCCCTGTCATTCCCCAATGAAGACCTACAGCCCGACCCAGGTTGCATCAGAACTGATGGGACAGGAGGTTCCGCTCTCTGACCGCTGTTGTGGTGAAGCCGGTACCTTTGCCATCGCCAGGCCTGATATTGCTACCCAGGTACGTTTTCGCAAGGAAGAGGAGCTGGTTAAAGGGATTGAGTCAATCAAGGCCAGCGATAGTAACGTGGAGAAAGTTAAAGTATTAACCTCATGCCCGGCCTGTCAACAGGGACTATCGCGCTACGAACCCGACACTGGGCTAACAACCGACTACATAGTGGTTGAGATGGCTGGGAAATTGCTAGGTGATAACTGGCAAAAAACAACGATTGATCGCATCAATAACGGTGGCATTGAACGTATCCTGCTTTAATCTGCACCATATTCAACGCGGCTAGCTATGTGAGCGATAACACCATCACTCACATAGCTAGATTTCGCTTTAATTGAAGACAGGGATTATTGCGTCAATCGAGTTTTCTAACCCCGTTAAGACTACCCAACAATACTACGTCAGCGGGCCTACAGGCGAACAGACCATTGGTCACGACCCCAGCAATACCATTGAGCTTTTCTTCCATCACTGTCGGCTCAAGAATTTCAAGATTGTGCACATCGAGAATGACATTACCATTATCCGTCACAAAACCATCGCGCAACACCGGCTGACCCCCCATTTTGATAATCTCTCTGGCAACATAACTTCGCGCCATGGGTATTACCTCTACCGGCAATGGAAACTTACCTAGCACATCCACTAACTTGGATTCATCAGCAATACAGACAAACATCCGACTGGCTGCGGCTACGATCTTTTCCCGAGTTAGGGCCCCGCCACCACCTTTAACAAGATGCTTGTAGCGATTGGTTTCATCAGCGCCATCCACATAGACAGGAATTTCATTAACAGCATTTAAGTCAAACACCTCGATCCCGTGCCCTCTCAATCTCTCGGCAGAGGCCTCTGAACTCGCAACAGCACCATCAATCTTGTGTTTAATACCAGCCAAGCCATCGATAAAGAAATTGGCCGTTGAACCTGTCCCGATACCAACAATCCCGCCAACCTCTACATACTCCAGCGCGGCCTCTGCTACTCGCTGCTTTTGCTCGTCTTGTGTCATTATTGTCCTCCTCTAAAGAATGACCTCATAATACATGTCGGCATCAATATTGTCATTGCCTCAGCCATTTTCTAACAGAGTATAAATTTCCATTTGCTTGGCATACAATTACTTAGCTATTACTAGGTCATATAATGCCAATCTACACATGACATAACCTAAATTTTTCGATTAAAGCGAGCACCTGCATCACTATGCCAAAAAACTACCTGGAAAAGATCCTCAAGGCCCGCGTCTACGATGTTGCTATAGAAACACCCATGGATATTATGCCGCGCTTAAGCAAGCGCCTGGAAAATGAGATCTGGCTTAAGCGTGAAGACTTGCAACCTGTCTTCTCTTTCAAGCTCCGTGGCGCCTATAACAAGATGGCCCAGCTCAGTGAGCAGGAACGAAAGCAAGGGGTTATTGCTGCATCTGCTGGCAACCACGCCCAGGGCGTCGCCCTGTCTGCCCAGCACCTTAATATTAAATCTATCATTGTTATGCCCAAGACTGCACCGGCTATCAAGGTTAATGCGGTACGAAACCGGGGCAGCAAGGTAATCCTTCATGGCGACACCTATGATGAGGCCTATCACTTCGCCATGACCCTGGCAGAAGAAAAGGCCATGAGCTTTATTCATCCCTATGACGACCCGGAGGTCATCGCTGGGCAGGGTACTATTGCCGCAGAAATACTGAATCGACAAAAGCGTTTACCTGACATCCTGTTCATTCCTGTCGGCGGAGGTGGACTCCTTGCGGGCATTACCGCCTACACTAAATCACTATATCCACATATCAAGATCATAGGCGTTGAACATGAAGATGCGCCTTCAATGTACCATGCCCTCAAGCGTAAACGCCGTATTCGATTAAAACAGGTCGGTATCTTTGCTGACGGGGCAGCTGTACGTCAGGCAGGGAAAGAACCCTTTCGCATTGCCCGACAGTGTGTCGATGAGATTATCCTAGTAACTGCCGATGAAATCTGTGCAGCAATCAAGGATATCTTTGACGACACCCGATCAATCGCTGAACCAGCCGGCGCCCTGGCC
>CAZYTT010000015.1:0-13381 GCA_964650235.1 uncultured Gammaproteobacteria bacterium
GTCAGGAGTCATTATGGTTAGTCTGGGTACCGCGACAACACAATCAGCGACGAAGGTATTACTGTGTGGGGCAGGTGAGCTGGGCAAGGAGGTGGCCATTGAGTTACAGCGCCTGGGTATTGAGGTCATTGCGGTTGACAGATATGCCAATGCCCCGGCAATGCAGGTGGCTCATCGTTCCCATGTTATCTCGATGCTCGATGGGGCTGCGCTACGCACACTCATAGAAGCGGAAGCCCCTGACTATATTGTGCCGGAGATTGAGGCCATTGCGACCTGTACCCTGGTAGAACTAGAGTCCGAGGGATATACCGTTATACCGACGGCCAAGGCAGTTAACCTGACCATGAATCGTGAAGGTATACGGCGACTTGCTGCTGAAGAGTTAGGGCTGCAGACCTCCCCCTATATATTCGCTGGGAATGAGCAGGAATATCTGGCAGCAATTGAGTCTTTAGGCCTGCCCTGTCTGGTAAAGCCGATTATGAGTTCATCAGGTAAGGGACAGTCACAGATTCGCAATCCCGCTGAAATCAAAAAGGCATGGGAATATGCCCAGTCCGGGGGAAGGGGAGGTCAGGGGCGGGTAATTGTCGAAGGTTTTATTGACTTTGATTTTGAGATTACCTTGCTTACAGTCCGCCATCGAGACGGCACCCATTTTTGTCAGCCTATTGGTCATCATCAGATTGATGGTGATTACCGCGAGTCCTGGCAACCGCAACCGATGTCATCGACAGCATTAGCAAAGGCTCAGCATATAGCGACTACGATTACTGATAATCTGGGTGGTTCTGGTATATTTGGTGTCGAATTATTTATTAAAGGTGATGAGGTCTATTTTAATGAGGTCTCTCCACGTCCACATGATACGGGTCTGGTTACGTTGGTGTCACAGGATTTGTCCGAGTTTGCCCTGCATGTTCGGGCCATACTTGGCTTACCGATACCCGCTATAAAGCAACTGGGGCCGGCTGCTTCAGCCGTCATTCTGGCCCAGGGTCAGTCATCAGCGCCTGCCTTTATTAATGTCGAACAGGCCATATCCGAAGCGCAGACACAGCTTCGTTTATTTGGAAAGCCAGTGGTGCAGGGGCAACGCCGCCTGGGTGTTGTTTGTGGTCTGGGGGACAGTCTGGAGCAGGCCCGTCATAAGGTAAATCAGGCTGTCGCGGCAATTAAAGTAACGCTTTAACAGGGCTAGCCCAGGTTAAACAAGTTTCTATCAGAATTCGGTCAGGATTCGTTGGTCTTGCTGGTTAGTTTAAAGTAATCAACAGTATAGTAGCGGTAAGTGGCTCCATTAGGTGGTTCAAAGAGCTGGATACGTATACAATACTGGATTAGTTTTATCCCTGATAAAGCGATTACGCTATTAATCAAGAAGCTGTTAGAATAGCCACCTGACATTTGTCGGCTTTTGGCTTATCCGATCAGCGGAGGTCAATATAATGGTGGCCCGTATCGGTCCTCTCGCAACGATATACTGTGAACCCCGTCAGGCCTGGAAGGGAGCAGCGGCAGCAGAGGACTCGTGTGCCGGGATGTGATGGGTGCGGGTCGCCTCCATAAACTTGCTTTTTGAACGAGGATTTTCCTCTAGTGGCAATTAAGCAACACCGTGTAACTTAATTAATCAACTGACTATGAGCTATCAAGTTCTGGCGCGTAAATGGCGCCCCCGAAATTTTTCTGAAATGGTTGGTCAGGAGCATGTGCTGCGGGCGATTATCAACGCCCTGGATAACGATCGCCTCCATCATGCCTTTCTGTTTACGGGGACACGTGGTGTCGGTAAAACGACAATAGCCCGGATCCTGGCAAAATCGCTCAATTGTGAACAGGGGGTTAGCTCTACGCCCTGTGGTGAATGTTCGGCCTGTACCGAGATTGATACGGGACGTTTTGTCGACCTAATCGAAGTCGATGCCGCATCGAAGACCAAGGTAGAGGATACGCGAGAGATTCTCGACAATGTACAGTATGTGCCAACACGTGGGCGATATAAGGTCTATCTGATCGATGAAGTGCACATGTTATCCAAGAATAGCTTTAATGCCTTGTTGAAGACATTAGAAGAGCCGCCACCCCATATTAAATTTTTATTAGCAACAACTGACCCGCAAAAATTACCGATCACGATTTTATCGCGGTGTTTACAGTTCAATCTAAAACGCCTGCCACCACCGCTGATCTTTGAACACCTGGTCAAGATTCTTAAGGCTGAAGTGATAGATTTTGATGATGCCGCTGTCCATGAACTGGTACATGCGGCTGATGGTAGTATTCGTGATGCCCTGAGTCTGATGGATCAGGGTATTGGCTTTGGTCAGGGGCGGCTGGGGCTACAGGATATCAGGGCCATGCTGGGTACCATAGATCGTGACAGTATCTACCCTCTAGTTGATGCATTAAGTTATGGCGATGCTGGCAGGGTATTGAGCTGTGTCGATCAACTGGCTGATTCTGCGCCTGATTATGGGGCCTTATTAGAAGAACTCATCAGCGTGCTACACCGACTGGCTCTGGAGCAGGCTGTCCCCGGTGCTGCTGTCGATGAGTGGGCCAGCGAGGCGGCGAAAACTGCGCTAACGAAATTAGCAGCACAGATTGTGGCGGAAGATATACAGCTCTATTACCAAATTGCCCTTATCGGTCGCCGTGATTTACCACTAGCGCCTGAAGCGCGAGCTGGCTTTGAAATGGTTCTATTACGGATGTTGGCCTTTCGTCCGGATAAGGCATCTCAAGGGTCTCATGTCGCGGAGCGTCATCATGATCAGGTCAAACAGGTTCCGCCTAAGCTACAGCTGGACCAACCAGTTCCGGTCGATAATAGCACGAGGGATAGCAGTATCAGGCCTCAGCAACCATCAACGGATCAGGGGCATATACTATCAGGTAGTAAAGCAAGTAATTCTGATGCTGACTGGGCCGCAATTGTTGCCAAACTTGCGTTGAATGGGATGCTGAAACAGCTGGCGGTAAATTGTTTATTAATCGATATGGATGACCAGTCAATTCATTTGCGCCTGGATGAGGCCCATGCCCATCTGGGACGTGATACGATGCGGCAACGGTTGGAAAAATGCCTGCAAGGCTATTTTAACCGACCGTTAAAGCTGGTGCTGGAAATGGGAGTGCCTCGGGCCGAAACGCCAGCAGCACAACAGGAGCGGGTTCAGGCAACGCGTCTGCAGGATGCCCAGGAATCAATTAAAAATGACGAGGCCGTTCTCGCTTTGCAGGATACATTCGATGCCCGAGTTGTACCGGATACGGTTCAACCTATTGAGACATGACGGATGATTTTAATTAAAGCGTTCAAGCAAATAGTAATAGAGGTAAGCTGATGAAAGGTGGAATAGGAAACTTAATGAAACAGGCCCAGCAGATGCAGGCCAATATGCAGCAGGCTCAGGAAGAACTGGCCAATATCGAAGTCCAGGGAGAAGCCGGTGGTGGACTGGTGCAAGTAACAATGACAGGTCGTCATGATGTCCGTAGAGTCAGTATTGATGACAGTCTATTTCAGGATGATAAAGATATGCTGGAAGACCTGTTGGCGGCGGCAGTGAATGATGCTGTGCGCAAGGTTGAGGAGACCAACCAGGAAAAGATGGCTGCTATAACAGGTGGTATGTCTCTTCCTCCAGGTATGAAGTTGCCTTTCTAAGGCACTTGTCTACGTATAACCTACGATGTCTACCCCACTGATTGATCGCCTGATCGATGCCCTGCGTTGTTTGCCCAGTGTAGGGCCGAAATCAGGTCAGAGAATGGCCTATCATCTTCTGGAACGTGATCGAGATGGTGCCCTGTTGTTGGCGGAGGTGTTGCAGCAGGCGGTAGAACAGGTGGGGCACTGTAAGGTCTGTCGTACCCTTTGTGAGACCGAGGTTTGTTCAATTTGCGCAGATGACCGACGAGATGTGGGGCAGTTATGTATTGTTGAAACGCCTACCGATGTCCAGGCCATCGAACATGCGACCGGTTTTCAAGGCCGCTATTTTGTTTTAATGGGGCATCTATCCCCACTTGATGGTATCGGTCCAGAGGATATTGGTCTGGACTTATTAGCGGAGCGGTTGCAGCAGGGCAAAATTACTGAGGTAATTGTCGCCACTAACCCAACAGTGGAGGGGGAGGCAACAGCTCATTATATAGCTGAGATTGCCCGCCAGACTAATATCAGGGCCTCTCGAATTGCCTATGGCGTCCCTTTTGGCGGCGAACTGGAGTTTGTTGATGCGGGTACCTTATCACACGCCCTGTCCGGGCGGCGTGATATCTCAGGATGATGTCATCGATACAAAAGGAGTGGCGACGATGTTGACGGCTGGTACGGTCTTATTTATCGCCTTAACCTATCTGGTGATGCTCGTAGCCTATCGTTTGCCCCATAGACCCATGATTCATCGCCCAGTGATGGCTGGCATAATGATTCTAGATCTTTTCTTTCCTTTTTATTTATATGCTAACAAAGACTGGGTGAGACGCCTCATTGAACAGCAAGAGATCCTGTCGTTTATGGTCTGGATGCACCTTATGCTGGTAATTACTCTCTATATTCTTTATGTCGTCCAGGTGATGAGTGCCAGGAAACTCCTGGGTGGAGATAAAGAGGCCCGGTTAGAGCATAAAAGTCAGGGCTTAGGTATAATTATAGTGCGTGGCTTGGTTTTACTGTCGGCCGCCATGCTTGTTGAACCAATAAGTGAAGCATAATGTCTTAATTATAGTTACCCCTTTACTATTTCAATTTAAATAGCCCTTAACATATTGTCTATATTCAACTATGCAGCTGACCTTATATACAGATTACTCCCTGAGGGCCCTGGTGTTTCTGGGGCTGAAGACCGATTCACTAGCGACAATTGGTGAGATTTCCGAGAGTTATGGTATTTCCAGGAATCACCTGGTAAAGGTCATCCATAACCTGTCCCAGCTTGGTTATATTGATACCGTACGCGGTAAGGGCGGTGGATTACGACTAGCCCTTCCTGCACGACAAATAATTATCGGTGATGTCATACGTCAAACTGAACCTAATTTTAATCTGGTTGAGTGTTTTGATAAGCAGCAGGATAGTGTCTGTCCTATCACGGCCGTGTGTAAACTCAAGACAGGCCTACGTCAGGCCTATCAGGCCTTTATGGCCGTGTTAGATGGCATAACGCTCGAAGACATCCTGACGGACAGTCACAGCCTGAGTCAGGCACTTAACATCGTTGTCCCGTTTCCGGCAATGACTAAAAAATCCTAATTTTCGACATCACCCACCATGGCGCGATAGGTATCGAGCCTGCGTTGGTGTATGTCACCCTGCCGACGGGCCTGATCAATTGCGCAACCCTGTTCACCACAATGGCGGCAATTTCTGTATTTGCACTGCTGGGCGTAGGTTCGAAATTCCCGGAAACCATGGGCCAAGGAAGGGATGTCTTCCATGCTAAGACCAAAATCACGCACACCTGGAGAATCGATCAAGTCACCCTCTTGAGGAAGGTGATAAAGCGTGGTTGTCGTTGTGGTATGCATACCCTTACCACTGACCGCAGATAATTCACCAATTCGGAGCTGTTGATCAGGTAGTATTGTGTTAATGAGTGATGATTTACCCACCCCGGATTCGCCGACAAAGATACTGGTTTGAGCGCGAAGTTGCTGTCTTAATTCATCAATACCCTGGCCTGTGTGACTACTTGCATAGAGTACCTCATAGCCAATATCGCGATAGATCTGAAAATGATTGATTATCTGGTTACGAAACTGATCCTCAGCAAGATCAAACTTGTTAATTAGTAATATGGGGGTAACACCCAGATGCTCGGCAGTGACAATATATTGATCTAGTAAACGGTCATTGAACTGTAATGGTTCTTGCCTGTTGATTGCCATGACTACAATAATCTGGGTGATATTAGCGGCTACTGGTTTGAGACGACCTCGTTGATCAGGCCGTTGTAATAAAGACTGGCGTTTATCCAGATTAGTTATAACGACCTGATCTGAATCGACCTGTTGCCAACGGATCCGGTCACCACATACCAGTGGTGGTAATCGTTTTCGGCTGACAGCATTTTTTAACTGGCCATTTTCATCCTCTATAGCCAGCCGTTGATTGAAGCGAGCAATAACGATACCCGCATGGTCGGCGCTGGATTTGCCCCTGTTATTTATCAAAGTGATAGTAGGTATGATTCAGGTATTCGATAACGGCCTTTTTATCATCCTCCGACCAGCCGGCCCTGGCCATTGATTCACAAAAAAGAACACGTTTTTTTAACGCTGAGAGCGAAAATATTATGCTGTCTCGGCGTGTAAACATGGAGTTATCGTGGCAGCGTTGGCAATTTTTTTCCACCAGGACCTTTCCACGTTCAGGTGTATTGGCAAATGACGGTGGAAACAGGCCTGGAGACACCACAAGTACAACGATGGTTAACAGGATTGCTCTCATTGATTATTCCTCCCTTTTTTTTGATCTTTATAGCTTAGCAGATTTTCGATGCGTGTAAGCGCTGGTGGGTGTGAGGCATGAAAACTGGAGTAAATGCTATCAGGAGTCAGTGTGGTGGCATTATCTTTATAGAGCTTCAGCAGGGCATTAATTAGATGTTGTGCATCGGCCTGATGCGCCGCATAGGTATCAGCCTGAAACTCATGACGACGACTTGAGAACATTAACAGCGGCTGAAATAAAAAAGCAAAGACGGGTGTACAGAGCATAAACAGGATAAGTGCAGTATAGACATTATGGGTACTAACACCAAGCCCCGAATAAAACCATTCTTGATCACTTAGCCATGCCAGTACCATTAATCCCAGTAGACTACCAATCATCATCATACCCAGGCGTTTATTTATATGTCCATGGTGAAAATGTCCCAGCTCATGGGCAAGTACGGCCTCAATCTCGTCATGGTTCAGGCTGTTTATCAGGGTGTCATAAAAAACGATCCGTTTGTTGCGCCCAAGACCAGCAAAATAGGCATTGCCATGATTAGATCGTCTGGAACCATCCATGGCATAGATCCCCTTGCTGGAAAATCCACATCGTTGTAACAGGAATTCAATCCGCCTTTCGAGTTCAGGGTCTGACAGTTTTTTAAATTTGTTGAATAACGGGGCTATGATAGCGGGATAAAGCCACATCAAGGTCAGTGAAAATGTCACCCATAGAATCCAGACTGTAAACCACCATTGCTGCTGGTTAAGCATTAACCATAGAGCCATCAAGATCAGAGGGGATAGTAATACAGTTGTGACGAAGATCTCTTTTAACTGATCAAGTAGGAATACTAGCCATGTGGTGCGATTAAAACCAAAAGCTTGTTCAATGATAAAGGTACGCCAGAGCATCAGTGGCAGGCCAAATAAATGGTTGACTAATACAAACGTTAGAATAACGCCCAAACCGGTAAGTGGCGGGTTTAATTGAAGTGGTTGCCACAGCGAGATAATGTAGTTGATGCCGCCACCGAGAGTGAATGCAAGTAATAGAAGGGCAGAGATTAGTATCTCAATACGTTCAAGCTGTAAACCGGCGATTGTGTAATCTGCAGAATTTTGATGGGACTCCAGCGTAATCCTTTGGCTGAATAGCTCAGGAACAGTATGGCGGTGATGGCGAACATGGGCCTGTTGCCTGTAGGTTAACCAGATGCCAATAACTACCGATAGCAACAACATCAACAGAAATATATAGCTAAATATATTCATATTGCTTTAGCTTCGGACAATTTTGGGTTTAGCCTGTATTGGTTGGTGTGTGTAGTGTTCATTCGTTGGTTGGTACATCTGATCGTCTAAATTGTCGGGCAATATCCTCGGTTAACATATAATTGATAGGCACCAGAATTAAGGTAATAAATGTGGCAAACATTATGCCAAACCCTAGTGAGACAGCCATCGGGATCAGGAATTGAGCCTGGGTTGATTTTTCAAATAATAGCGGCATCAAACCAAAAAAGGTCGTTAGTGAGGTCAGCATTACAGGGCGAAAGCGTGCTGCTCCAGCAGTTACAATAGCCTCAAGCAAACTATTATCATCATTTTTTCGCTGGGTGTTATTGATAAAGTCGACCAGGACGAGGCTGTCATTAACGACTACTCCTATAAGCGCCATTAGACCCAATAGACTCATCAATGACAGATCCATGCCCATTATCCAGTGACCAATAATGGCCCCAATGGCACCAAAGGGGATGACTGACATGACGATGAAGGGTTGGCTAAAAGACTTTAGTGGAATTGCTAGCAGGCTGTAAATAGTGAAAAGTACAAAGATGAGCCCTAGTCCGAGGCTGCCGAAGGATTCGCGTTGTTCTCTTGCTTCGCCCTCGAGTTGATAACTAACGCCGCGGTAATGTGACATCAATTCATCGAGATATTGTGTCAGATCTTCCTGCAGGATAATCATATTTGTAGCTGTCTTGTCGATATCCGCTGTAATGTTGGCAGTGCGAAAATAGTCAATACGATAGATAGTAGCAGCACTCTTCCCCGGGATTAAATTGGCGATATGAGCCAAAGGTACAGACCGGTTATCTGGTGTCCTAATCAGTAATTCTTCAAGGTGGCTTATAGAATTTCGATCATCTTCAGGAAATCGGACAAAGACCCGGACATCATCTCGGCCACGTTGTATACGTTGTACCTCGGCCCCATAAAAGGCATTCCTCACCTGGCGAATAACTTCAGATCGAGTCAATCCCAGGGCATAACCCTGTTCCTTTAGCTCAATTTGTAATTCCTGTTTACCATCAGACAGGGTGTCGGCGATATCAAAAACAGTAGGATAGGTGGCCAGTCGTGTTCTTACTTTCTGTGCAACGTCTTCTAGGGTTGCCAGTGAATTTGAACGTAGTTGCACATCAATAGGGTCACCGCCGCGACCAATTTCGGCGCGGAATATAAGTGTTTCAGCACCAGGAACGGGGCCAATGAGTCTACGCCATTCATTGACAAGGTCAGCGCTGGATATCTTGATCAGACGCCGCTCTGGCGGGGTCAGTTCAAACATGACACGACCCACGTTCGAGCCATTGGTGCCGCGACTGCCTGAACCACTGGAGGCGAGTATGTTCATAATGACGCTTTGCCCCGTTTCAGGGTCTCGGTATTTTTCTTGCAAGCGTCTGGCAGCCTCGGTCATTTTTTCTATTTCGCGATCGGTAATTATGAAGGACGTCCCGGCAGGCATTGTCAGGCTTGCTCTTGCGGTCTCGCTCTGGATCCGGGGGAAAAAGACAAAATGCATCCAGCCACTGCTAACAATGGCATAGAGAATGATCAGGATGCCAACAAAGGAAGACAGTGTGGCTAAACGGTTTTTCAGGCAGAGGGTTAGCAGCGGTTGATAATACTTAAGGATAAAGGACTCGAAGCCATCGGCGAATCGTTGTTGCCAGGCAGTGAACCCTTTAAGCATTGACGGCTGTTTGTTCAGATCGATATAGCGTAAATGGGCTGGCAGGACAAATTTTGATTCAATGAGTGAGAAGATCAGTACCGGAATAACGACGGCAGGAATCTGGGCAAAGATTGCCCCCCGTACGCCCTCAATAAATCCAATCGGCAGGAATGCGGCCACGGTAGTTAGTACACCGAAGGTCACTGGAATGGCGACCTCTTTGGTGCCGCTAATGGCGGCCTCAAGGCCAGACTCAGACTTTCTCATATGACGGTAGACATTTTCGCCGGTGACAATGGCGTCATCGACAACAATGCCTAATACCAGGATAAAACCAAATAAACTGACAATATTGATTGTAATGCCGAGGAAGGGCATAAAGGTGAAGGCACCCATAAAACTGATGGGTATGCCGATGAATACCCAGAAAGCAATTGATGGTCGTAGAAACAGGGTTAACAGGGCAAAGACCATGATGCCACCCTGTATGGCATTATTGGTCAAGGTTGCCAGTCGGTTTTTGACTATCTGAGAATCATCATCCCAGTAACTCAGGCTCATGCCAGAGGGGAGTGACGTCTGTTGTTCCTGAATATAATTTTTGACGTCATTGGCGACAGCGATGGCACTCTGTTTGCCAACACGATAGACCTGGATAAGGACGGCACGTTGACCATTGAAACGCGTGCGTAATGATGTCTCTTCAAACTCATCACGGATCGTTGCAACATCACTAAGGCGAATGACACTACCATCGACAGATGATTTGACAACAATACGGGAAAAATCATCGCGGTGATAGGATTGTCCTTTTGAACGTAATAAGATATCTCCGCCTCTGGTGCGGATGTTGCCAGCTGATTGATCCAGTGAACTGGACTTTATGGCGCTGGCAACCTCAGCCAGAGTGAGTTGAAACTGGCGCAGACGATCCGGAGATACTTCAATAGCAACCTCGTAATTTCGGACGCCATCTAACTCAGCCTGGGTTACATTTTTTAACCCGAGCAGATCGTCGCGGACCTGTTCAGCAAATTCCCTTAATTCTTTTTCACTGAAATCACCGGCGATAGTAACGGTAAGTACTTCACGTTTTCTTTGGGTCAGATTGATAAGTGGTTTCTCGGCTTCAACGGGAAAGGTGTTGATTGCACCGATACGATTTTTGACTTCATCAAGCAGGTCGCGGGCATCGTAATCACTGTTGACTTCAATATTTACAGATGTCGATCCCTCAACACTACGACTGCTAATCTGTTTTATACCTTCAAGATCCTGTACGGCTTCTTCAATACGGATTGCTGCACCTTGTTCAACATCTTCTGGAGTAGCACCGCGTATAGCCATGGTCACTGAAATCATGTCCAGCTCCACTGCTGGAAAGATTTCGAGCGAGGTGCGAGTAGTCAATGAAATTAATCCCAGAAACAGAATCAAGATCATTAGTAAATTGGCTGCGACATGATTGCGGGCAAACCAGGCGATCACTAGCGGTTCCTCGGTGAACTAGTCGCAAATGATGCGGCATTACCTTTTGTAGCTGCCTCAGCATCGATGATGTTGACCGCAGTGCCTGAGGGTAATTGTCCCAGTGGCGTTAATACGACCTGCATACCCGCCTCCAGGCCTGCGGTTATGAGGGTGTCATCGGCATTGTGCCAGTCAATTTCGATTTCGTGACGTTGTAACAGGCCATTTTCAACAGTATAGACATAACTACCCTGGTAGATGGCCTGGTTAGGTATGATCAGTGCAGCCGCTATGGTTTTGCCTTCGATCACAGCATTGACGTATTGACCAATCTTCAATGGTTGTTTTCCAATAGCCCTGGCACCATAGGGATCGTTGATGGTGGCAACGACATGGAGTTGTTGAGAGTTTTGATCAATGGCACTTTCTGTGCGGGTGATCTTACCTTCCCAGCGATCATGTCCGGCCAGTTGTGATTCAATTATTACTCTGGGCAGTCCGGTGCTCAACTGTTGTTTGATACGATAATTCTCGGGTAAATGGACAAAGCGAAGATCCTGATTTTTTAGTGGTAAACGGACTTCAATGGCGTCAGTAGAAAATATTTCTGCCAGGCTGACGCCACTATTGATGACCTGTCCAATGTCAACGTGGATGGTGATAATGCGACCAGCATATGGCGCACGAATGATTGTGCGTGACAGATTTAACTTAGCCTGGCTGAGTGTTGCACTGGCCGAGGTGACACTGGCCTCAGCAGCCTGGAGCTGAGGTTTGCGCAGGACAAGTACTGACGGTTCGGCATCATTACCCAGGCGGCGCCAGTCATCCAGTGCCTGTTGACTGCGGGCCTTCTCCTCAATAAGGAGTTGTTCGGCGCTAGCAAGGCTGGCTCTGGCGATCTGGATCTGGGTCTCATAATCACGCGGGTCTATTTTCAGTAGAATTTCATCTTTATCAAAGTAGGCCCCGGCACGAAAATGTTCGCTGACATACACGACCTGTCCACTGACCTGTGATTTAACCTCGCCCTGGGTTCGTGGGGCTATAACACCATAACTACTGAGCGTGACTTGATATTGTTGGGCTTGCAGGGTCATTACCTCAACTGACATCTGCACTGATCTTGGGGCCGGTTTGCGTTTGATCTCGGGTTTATTGGTTATGATGAGTCGGGCAGCGATGACTGCGATAACTATAATGGCGAGCGCCATAAATTTACGTTTACTGTTCATAGTCCAGATCGATTACTGATGTTTGTTGCGATAACAGGGTTAGGGGTATCCTGGTTCTTTTGCGCTGTTGGTGTGGCGGGTAGTTTATCCATTTCAGTATCTACAAAATGTCTTCAGCATATTCACCACCCAGTGCAAGGTAAAGGGCTACACGATTTCGTAGTCGTTGGCGCTTTAATTGAATCACCGAGCTTTGGGCATCGAAGGCACGCCGTTGTGACTCCAGGACAGTGATGTAGTCGACGATGCCACGTTGATATTGTTCAAATGCCAGGTGTTCTGCGGCCAGGGCATTCTCTTCTGCTGTCAGGCTTTGTTGGTTTTGCGTTACCAGTGCTGATTCTGTTGTTAATAATGTCTCCACTTCTGCCAGTATCTGTAACACCCTGGAGCGATATTCATATTCAAGTTTAGCCAGATTGGCTTTGGCTTCATCTTCGCGGGCGGCGAGGGCGCCGGCATTAAATAAGGGCTGTAAAATTCCTCCTGATAAGGACCACAATCCCTGACTGCTGTTGAGCAGATTCTTAAGCTCGACTGAGCTTTGTCCCAGGGAGCCGGTCAGTGAGATGCGAGGAAAACGATTTTTGTGGGCAATCGCCACTGCTGTATTGACAGCCATCAGTGATAGCCATGAACTGCGTAATTCAGGACGGCGGGCAATAAGCTCTGCCGGGATACCAGCAGATACATGGCCCTTGACCTCTGGCAGTTTTTGCTGTTTATAAGTGATCTGCTCAGGGTAACGCCCCAGTAAGGCCTGCAGACGATAACTGGCCTCACTCGCGTTGATCCGTTGAGTATCGACCTGGGATTGTCCCTGGGCAAAGCTGTTTCTGGCCAGGTAGACATCAAGGGCAGAATTCAGGCCATTATGATAAGCGGATTCGATAAGCCCCAGGTTGTGTTCCAGATTTGTAACGCGATCCTTATATAATTGTAATAATGACTGTGCCTCTACCAGGTCATACCAGGCATTACTGATGTCAGCGACCAGTTGGTGGCGTGTCATATCGAGACGGGCCTGTGCTGCTGCCAGGTTCAGGGCAGCCTGTTTTTGAGTATCATTCAGTTTGCCCCAGATATCGAGTTCCCAGTTGAGGTCCAGGCTGGCGCTGAAGCTATTGTCAATTGTATTTAAAACAGGACTTTTGCGGCGACCACCATTGAATGTGGCTGATAATTCAGGCCATCGAGATGCACCAGAACTTATTAGCTGGTATTCGAATTGTTTAACACGAACAACCTGTGCTGCCAG
>CAZYTT010000015.1:13481-26044 GCA_964650235.1 uncultured Gammaproteobacteria bacterium
CTGTGATGATCGGGTGCTGTATGCAATCATTGCGTTGATCATCTTAATATAGCCTTGTAGGTTCCACTAGCTATGAAATTGGAATTTACACATTTTTACATGCTCATTGGCATGAGCACGAGCCAGCCGTGAAAAAAAACAGCGTAAAATTTGAGTGATCAGTACGATAGACTTGTCTATGATATGCTAAACCGATCAATCGAAAGTTAAGGGAAGGATTATGACACAGGACCCTAAAAATCTCATCTGGATCGACCTGGAAATGACCGGGCTGGATACCGATCACGATCACATTATAGAGATTGCAACGATAGTTACGGATGCCCAGCTCAATATCCTGGCAGAGGGCCCGGTTCTGGCAATTAAAAAGAATAACGATATCCTTGATGCCATGGATGAGTGGAATACTCGTCAACATGGTGGGTCGGGTCTGGTCGACCGAGTCAAGAATAGTCGTATTACTGATGCAGATGCTGAGCAGCAGACGTTGGCCTTTTTAGGTCAATACGTGCCGGCAGGAAAGTCGCCAATGTGTGGCAATAGTATCTGTCAGGACCGACGGTTTCTGGCTCGTTGTATGCCTGACCTGGAGGCCTATTTCCACTACCGAAATCTGGATGTCAGTACCCTGAAAGAGTTAGCCCAACGTTGGGCACCACAGATCTGTAATGGTTTGAAAAAGAATGCCAGCCATCTTGCGCTGGATGATATAAAGGATTCTATTACTGAGCTGGAATATTACCGAGAGCATTTTATTCGACTGCCCTGAAGAGGGATGCCATACAGAGTGAGAACTGGACGTCTGGGGTAAATGAGCCGGAATTAAAGCGAGTTTATCATTAACTAATCTGTCATGGTTGGTTTTGCTGATGGCTTATAGACTTATTTAGGTGATATATCCCACCAGGCCGGTATTGATTTATCATGGGGGACACTGTGGCAGCGTTCGCAGGTCCACAGTGCGAATGACACCTTATCGTGGCAGCGACCACAGAACTGTCCTTTAAGCACCTTTTCCATTGATACCGGGTTACCATTATTCTTGGGTAAAAATATATCAGGATGACAGTTGCTACATGCCAGCCAACGGGTATGGGCCAGGTGAGGAAAGCGCACATACGGCATTTCGGCTGTATCTGTCATCAGGATGTCCAGGTCTAAAGTCTTCATGGGCGCACCATCCTCAGCCCTGCCTGTGTTAGTGCGACGGGGGTTTATAACGCCCTGATTCAGTGCCTCGACCCAGTTGACCTCGCCCCGACGATCCTTGGGGAAGTCTTTCATCGATTGTCTGGGGTCTTGCAGGGAATTTATGGTCTCTACGCCAGGATCATGGATACCGTCTTTGATCAGAGGCGTCATTGGCGGTGCTTTAAGATCCAGGGCGATAGCAGTCCCGGCTGTGGTTATGGCAAATATGAAAATAAATAATGCCTGTTTCATTGCTTGTCGTATTCCTGCTGTTGATGCATGGCCCATTGTACATGTTCACGCACCATGGCAGACGGGTGGTCAACATGCCTTTGTAATGCACTTATCAGGTTAGCCTTTTTGTCATGGTCCTTGCAACGATAGAGGCTGTTACCAAGGGCAATAGCAATATTTCGTAACCAGCGGTGATGACCGATTCGGCGAATAGCTGAGCCTGCGGTCTTGTGCAAAAAGGTAGCTTCATCCCAGCTAAACAGCTCGATTAATTCTGGATTATCAAGTTGCTGGCGTGTATGAAAGTCTTTCTCATCGCTAAAGCGGGCAAATCGATTCCATGGGCATACCAATTGACAGTCGTCACAGCCATAGATGCGGTTGCCGATCTGGCGTCTATGCTCTTCCGGAATACTCCCATTCAGCTCTATGGTGAGGTATGAAATACAACGGCGGGCATCCAGTTTATAGGGGCTGATAATGGCCTGGGTGGGGCAGATATCTATACAGGCAGTGCAATGACCGCAGTGGGCTGTAACTGGTTTGTCGATTGGTAAAGGTAGATCAGTATACAATTCACCCAGGAAAAACCATGAGCCAGCCTGACGGTTTATCAGATTGGTGTGTTTGCCGATCCAGCCAAGCCCTGCAGTCTGTGCCAGTGCCTTTTCTAATACCGGCGCTGAATCAACGAAGGCCCTGTAGCCAAAATTGCCGATGGCCTGTTCAATTCTGGTGGCGAGACCCTGGATACGTTTTCTCATCAACTTGTGATAATCGCGCCCCAGGGCATAACGGGAGATGAAGCCGCGGGAATCATCCGTCAATACCTTGTTTATTGAAGTTGCCCTGGGGGGGAGATAATTCATCCTTACAGAAATGACCCGTGTGGTGCCGGGGACCAGGTCGGCAGGTCGGCTCCGCCTGTTACCATGGTAGGCCATATAGTCCATTTCGCCGTGAAAGCCCTGTTTCAGCCATTCATGTAGATGTTGCTCATGATCAGCCAGATCAATGCCTGCAATGCCTACCTGTTCAAAACCCAGTGCGGTCCCCCAGTCTTTAATTAGTAAGGCTAGTTCAGCCATATCCGGGGATTCAGCCGTTGCTACTGAGGTGATGGGTGTTTTTATGTTAATAGTCTTCGGCCTGATACTGTTCACAATATCAATATCATGCTGGAATTGTTAGGTTGATATCAAGGTGGTCTAGTATTCGTGTGTAAAATCTGTCCAATTTAGTGACGACCGCTTATGATAGGGCTTATGAGTACACTGCCACTTAAGTTATACACTGCTCAGGCTGTCAGAGAGCTGGATCGAATTGCTATTAACTCAATCGGTATTGATGGCCTGGAATTAATGAGCCGTGCAGGTCAGGCCGCGTATCGCCTAACCCAGCAGCAATGGCCGCAGGCGAGACATTTAATTGTCCTTTGTGGGCCTGGAAATAATGGTGGTGACGGCTTTATTGTCGCGCAGAGAGCCCTGGATCTTGGTCTGGAGGTTGATGTCTATCTTTTAACCAGCCCGGATAAATTATCACCCACGGCGACACTAGCTCATAATCAGCTGTGTGCTCACGATATTCAGTTGCGAGAGCTAGATAATAAAAATATCGAGCATCTTCTATCCAGTCTCGATGGTGACGGACATCCAGGTTCTACTTTATTAATAGATGCGCTCTTTGGAACGGGGCTGGATCGTGATATTGGTGACTCGCTGGCGTATTTGTTTGCCCGAATTAATAGCCACCCGGTACCTGTGCTGGCTCTGGATATCCCCTCTGGGCTACATGCAGATAGTGGTTGCTTATTGGGTAATGCCCTCATGGCGGCGGTGACAATTAGTTTTATTGGTCTGAAACAGGGTATGTTGACCGGGGTGGGGACTGAGGTCTGTGGAACCATTTTTTTTGATGACCTACAGGTACCTGAGCTAGTCTATTCGTTTGTGAATGCGACGGTAGAACGGGTTGATTATGACAGCTATTTAGTCCATGACCAGCAAATCCTGGCACCACGGCTACCGAGTGTGCATAAGGGTAATTTTGGTCATGTGCTGGTGGTTGGTGGCGCACCAGGGATGACTGGTGCCGTTTATATGGCGGCAGAGGCGGCAGCTCGGGCAGGTGCTGGTCTGGTGAGTGTAGCTACTCACCCTGATCAAACCCTTGGGGTGAATGTCAGGCGCCCAGAGATTATGGTACATGCATTAACGGGTAACGATCACCTGGGACAGTGCCTGAAGCAGGCCAGTGTTGTAGCGGTTGGTCCTGGTCTGGGTCAGCAAGACTGGGGGCGTGAGTGTCTTGCTCAGGTCCTGGATAGTTTGGCCTCCAAACCCATACCCCTGGTGATTGATGCCGATGCTTTAAATAACCTGGCTGAAGAGGGTTTCTACAATGATCAGTGGATACTGACCCCTCATCCTGGTGAGGCGGCGCGCCTTCTGGGAAAATCAACGGCAGCTGTTCAGGCTGATCGTTATGTTGCGGCCAGGGATATTCAACAGCGCTATGGTGGTATATGTGTCTTAAAGGGTGCAGGAACTATCATACAGTCTGGCGATATGAGTTTTGTCTGTAGTGCAGGGAATCCGGGTATGGCCAGTGGTGGTATGGGGGATGTACTGACTGGCATCATCGCTGGTTTTCTGGCCCAGGGTTTATCGCCGCTTAAGGCTGCAGTCCTTGGTGTATGTATTCATGCAGAGGCAGGTGATCTCGTGGCTAAAGAGGGGCAGAGGGGGATGCTGGCAACAGATTTATTTCCTTTTATTCGCCGGTTAGTCAATCCAGGTTAATTCACTGAATAGTATATATGTATGACAACACTGGAATTTGAGATAGCGACGGCATCAGCGATGGAGCAGATTGCTATAGGCTTTGCCCAGGGTTTGCGGGAGAGTGGTGAGAGGATCATTGTTACCCTTCAGGGTCCATTGGGTGCAGGTAAGACTACCTGGTGTCGTGGCCTGCTGCGGGCTCTTGGTTATCTGGGTGTCGTCAAGAGTCCCACCTATACCCTGGTTGAGAGTTATCCTATCAATCAGACAGGTAGTATTGATGTTGTTCATCATTTTGATCTCTATCGACTGGCAGACCCTGAAGAGCTGGAGTATATCGGTGGCCGTGATTATTTTGATGGCCAATCCGTCTGCCTGATAGAGTGGCCCGAACAGGGAAAAGGGGCTCTACCACCGGAAGATATTGCCATCAAAATTGCTTTTACAGCTGATGGGGTGGGGCGACGAGTAGCCTTCAGGGCAGCTACCCGTGCAGGTGAGCAGGTACTGGACCTGATGAGCGGGTGAATAACATTTTTGTGTTAGCGCAGATCCTTCAGGTTAAAGGCAAGAATAGTTCAGTATCTATATATAATTGTTGCGATTTTCATTGGTATCGGTTACATATAGCACAGTCTCACAGCTTGGCAGGGTTGCTAATTCGATGATTTTGCATCGCATAGTCTTTTTTCTATTTTTAGTATCCTCGGTATTTTCATCGGTGCTGGCCGCCCCTATCCAGGTCAATAGCCTGCGTACATGGCAGGCCCCGGATCATACCCGCCTTGTTTTTGATCTTGCCGCCCCTGTTGATTACAAACTCTTCAGTCTTGAAAATCCTTATCGGCTAGTGGTTGATATTAAGAATTCGGCCTTAAAAGAGTCACTCCCTGAGCCGGACAAGGGTGATGCCTTTCTCAAAGGTATTCGCAGTGCCGTTCATAGAGATAAGAGCCTGCGTGTGGTGCTAGATCTTCAGGGCAAATCAATTTTTAAGAGCTTCCTGTTAAAACCATACAAACAATATGGTAATCGGCTGGTCGTTGATCTCTATAAGGCTGATACAAACAGACAGAAAATTGTAAAGCGGGCTATTGAGAAAAAATCGGCGTTGCGTGATCTGGTAATAGCAATTGATGCGGGTCATGGTGGAGAAGACCCGGGTGCATCGGGTAGTAAGGGGACCAATGAGAAGGATGTGGTGCTTGGTATAGCCCGTAACCTGGCGGCAGTGGTAGATAAGGAACCAGGGATGAGGGCTGTATTAATTCGCGATGGAGATTACTACCTCAGTTTACGGCAAAGGACGTCACTGGCGCGTAAAAACAAGGCCGATTTATTTATTTCAATCCATGCTGATGCCTTTGATGATCGGCGTGTTAATGGGGCCTCGGTTTATATTCTGTCGAGTAATGGCGCCAGTGATGAGGCCGCCCTGTGGTTGGCAGAGAAAGAAAACTCAGCTGATTTGATCGGTGGTGTCAGTCTGGACGACAAAGATAATCTGCTTGCCTCGGTATTGCTTGATTTGTCCCAAAATGCGACGATTGAATCAAGTTATAATGTTGCTGAACAGGTGTTGCGGTCTATACAGCCATTAGGGAAGCTGCACAAGAAGACGGTGCAGCAGGCCGGTTTTGTTGTGCTAAAGGCCCCTGATATCCCTTCCTTATTGATAGAGACGGCCTATATCTCGAATCCGGCTGAGGAACGCAAATTGCGCAGTGCGCGCCATCAGCGTAAATTGTCGGCGGCGATCTTAAAGGGTGTGCGTGATTATTTTCAGCGTTTCCCACCACCAGGAACGCGCTATGCTTCACAGCGGCGCCATGTCATTAGTCGTGGCGATACCTTGTCAGAAATTGCGCGCCAGTATCGTGTCACTGTAACAAGTCTGCGTGATGTCAATAGTCTTCATAATAATACCCTTAGGGTAGGACAGGTACTGACTATCCCCGTAGCGACTGATAGCTGATTTTATCAGTCTCGGATATGCCCCCTGGAAGACCTGCCCGGGTATTTCATCAGTTGATGTTTTATACTAGCCCTTTACAGTTTCACTCAGGTATAACTTACATATGTGCCCGTTTCACGAGTCTTCGTCTGAACCAACCAGGTCTCAAGGTGCCCAAAAAGATGGTCGAATACACCGGCTGAGCACCCATCTGGCCAATCAGATTGCAGCAGGAGAGGTGGTTGAACGCCCAGCCTCTGTTGTTAAGGAGTTACTGGAAAATAGTCTGGATGCCGGAGCCAGGCGGATAGAGATCGATGTTGAACAGGGTGGTGCTCGGCTATTAAGAGTACGAGATGATGGCGCCGGTATCTGTCGAGATGACCTGGTGCTGGCCTTGAGTCGACATGCAACGAGTAAATTAGTGGCTGCAGAGGACCTGGTCGCTATTCATACCCTGGGATTTCGTGGCGAGGCCCTGCCCAGTATTGCCTCAGTAGCACGGTTACGATTGATTTCCGGTCATCGAGACGACAGTTCGGCCTGGTCTATCGCGAGTGATGGGCGTGATCCTGATGTTAATGATATTGAGCCAGCGGCACATCAGCAGGGTACTACGATTGAGGTGCGTGATTTATTTTATAATACGCCAGCGCGACGAAAATTTTTACGCACAGAAAAGACGGAGTTTAATCATATCGAGGAGGTTGTTCGGCGAGTTGCATTATCGCGTCAGGATGTAGCTATTCGTCTGCGTCACAACCACCGTGTCGTTATGGACTTTAAGGCGGGGAGTGTACAGCAGATGGTTGGCCGGGAGGCATTGCAACGACTGGCTCAGATCTGTGGCCCGGTCTTTGAGCAACATGCCCTGGTTGTCGAATATCAGGCTGTGGGTCTGCATCTTTACGGCTGGATGGCGCAACCAGTTTTTTCACGTAGTCAGGCCGATATGCAGTATTTTTATGTCAATGGTCGAATTGTGCGCGATAAAGTCGTGAGCCATGCTGTGCGACAGGCCTATCGTGATGTGCTGTTTCATGGTCGTCATCCTGCTTATGTCCTCTATCTTGATATGCCTGCTGACCAGGTCGATGTAAATGTCCACCCAACCAAACATGAAGTCCGTTTTCGCGAGTCACGGATGATTCATGATTTCCTGTTTCGCAGTCTGCACAAGGTGTTGGCTGATGTTGTGCCTAGCGCTGCTAATGAAAATGAGGAAGTCGGACGAATTGAGCTGGAGGCCAATCAAATCACTTCGAGGTCTGCTGATACCGCCAATCAGACTGGGGCAGTCTATGGTGCAGGTTACCAGCAACCGTTAGGCATAAGGGAGTCGGGCATGTTGGCTACTACTACCGATATCCTGGCGCAGAATGTGAGTAATGATTATCTGGTACAGGCCAGAGAAAATCAGACCAGGACTGCTGACAATGATCAAGTGCCGCCGCTTGGTTTTGCTCTCGCTCAGCTTCATGGTGTCTATATTCTAGCAGAAAATACCCAGGGACTGATTCTGGTTGACATGCATGCGGCCCATGAGCGGATAAGTTATGAAAGGATGAAGGTTACCCATGCTGAAGGGCGGGTACGTTCACAACCGTTGTTGGTGCCACAGTCATTGCGTGTAAGTTCTCAGGAGGCACGTTTGATAGATGAGCATCAGGCCGTATTGGCAGAGCTAGGACTCGTTCTTGAACGCCTGGGGCCGGATACCCTGGTTGTACGAGAAGTACCGGTGATGTTGGCAGATGCTGATATTGACGCCCTGGTGCGCGATGTCTTGGCTGATATTCATGCCCATGGCAGTAGCCAGCGAATTACTAACCACATTGATGATATGTTGGCCACAATGGCCTGTCATGGGTCTGTACGGGCGAATCGACGCCTGACAGTAACCGAAATGAATGCCCTGTTACGTGATATGGAACGGACAGAGCGGAGTGGGCAGTGTAATCATGGCCGGCCGACATGGACGGTTATGACGATGACTGATCTCGATAAATTATTTCTCCGCGGTCAATAACTATCTCCAGTTACTACCGTTGAGCATTAAAAAGCCCCAGAGATGCCTGTAGGGGGCTATCCCTGGGGAACAAGGTGCTTTGGGTGAAGCGTCTTTTGGAGGAGGGAACGCATCACCTAGAACCAATTATCCCTGTTTATTACCGGTAAAACTGTGAACCAGTTCACAGTTTTGCCGGTGTTGGGTGAGGCAGGCTAGTTATATCGATCGGGCCAGTTTGTTGGCTACACCGATATAGGTTGCGGGTGTTAATTCTAGTAGCTCTTTTCGGGCCGCAGCCGGTATCTCCAATGACTGGATAAATCGGTTCAGCGTTGCTTGATCTACCTTATTACCACGGGTCATTTCCTTGAGTTTTTCATAAGGATTTTCTATGCCATAGCGACGCATTACCGTCTGTATGGGTTCGGCCAGCACTTCCCAGGCATTGTCCAGGTCTTCAGCCAGGCGTTGCGGGTTAGCCTCAAGTTTGCTGATTCCTTTAAGGCAGGATTGATAGGCTATCAATGCATGAGCACAACCAACACCAAGGTTACGCAGGACCGTAGAATCTGTCAGGTCTCTTTGCCAGCGTGAAATAGGCAATTTGCTAGCCAGGTGATTAAATAGGGCATTCGCCAGACCAAGGTTACCTTCGGCATTTTCAAAGTCGATCGGGTTGACCTTATGAGGCATGGTGGATGAACCTATCTCGCCAGCAACGGTCTTCTGTTTGAAGTATCCCAATGAGATATAGCCCCAGATATCGCGGTTGAAGTCGATCAATATCGTATTGAAGCGAGCCAGGATATCGAACATCTCGGCAATGTAATCGTGGGGTTCAATCTGGGTGGTGTATGGATTCCAGCTAAGTTCCAGGCGGCTAATAAACTGCTGGCTTACTACTGGCCAGTCAATATTCGGATAGGCACTGCAATGGGCGTTATAGTTGCCGGTGGCCCCATTAATCTTGCCCAGGACTTCAACGGCAGCCATTTGCTGACGTTGGCGTTTTAGGCGATGTACGACATTAGCCATTTCCTTGCCCAGGGTGGTAGGGGACGCTGTCTGGCCATGGGTACGTGAAAGCATTGGCTGATCGGCATGTTTATGAGCCAGATCAGTAATCGCCTGAATTAATTCATCCATCGACGTTAACAGAATGAGATTCCGTGCCTCATTTAGCATAAGGGCATAGGCGAGATTATTGATATCTTCTGAAGTACAGGCAAAGTGGAAAAATTCACTTATGGCCTCAAGTTCGGAATTACCTTCTATCTTTTCCTTCAGAAAATACTCTACAGCCTTGACGTCATGATTGGTGACAGATTCGATATTTTTTACTCGCTGGGCATCGCTGAGGCTGAAATTGTCGACAATGTTATTTAATAAAGTGACGGCATGATTACTAAGTTCAGGTACTTCCTGGGTTTCCTTGATTTCAGCCAGTAATTGTAACCAACGTATTTCTACCAGGACGCGGTATTTGATCAAGCCAAATTCGCTGAATATTGGTCGCAGGTCATCGCATTTATTACCATAGCGTCCATCAATAGGTGATATGGCGGTAAGTGAGCTCAGTTCCATGATAATTCCGTCTGTTTAAGTTGATTGTGAATTTAAAAAGTTAATTATAGCCTTGATAGAGTGCCATCGAGCCAGTGTTGCGCTGCTGTTACGATATTTTTACGCTGAAACAGGAGTTGCCAGCGGTTACCACCACACTGACGCCAGAGTATGGCGGATCGTATTGCGGCTAATAACAGGACGCGAACTCGATTGGCATTGAGTGGATTGGAGAGATGTCCATGTTCACCTTTGACGATAATACGGGGGGTCAATGTGCTTATGGTATTGACATACAGGTCGGCAAGACTAGCAAGAACATTTTCATGATTATGACTGAAATGTTCGGTCTTTTCTCTAGCCTTATCAATACCTGCACTTATCTGGCCGAGCAACGCCGGTTGTTTAATTAATTTACGTTCTAGTGCTAATACAGAGATGACATAACGAGTAAGCTCAATGTTGCGTTTATCTGGATCTCTGAATTGTTCAATCAGGCCTGTCAGGCCCAGTTGTAATTTTTCGCCGATACTTTCATTCCCGCCGTAGACATCGGTTACGGCTTCAGGTGTTGTTATGAAAAGACTGTTAATGCAGGTGCCCTGGGCCTTGACATCGGCCATACCCCGCACGGCTACCAGTTCGACTAATTTACAGGCCTGATATATGCCGGCTAATGCCAGCGCTCGCTCGCTAAGGGTATGGTTCATGGTGCAGATAATGTCTCGGTCTTGTGATTGGGGATCGTCAGGTCAATTGAATCACTGACGCTACGAATAATTATTGCGCCACCGAGGCATTCCTCTCCCTGATAAAAAACGATTGATTGCCCCGGGGATATAGCCCGCTGGGGTTGTTCAAAACGTACCAGGAGCTTATCCTGGTTCAGGTCTTCTACGGTGCAGGCCTGATCCTGTTGACGGTAGCGGATCTTGGCCTTGCAGGACAAAGGCCAGGGCGGGTGAATGTCGCTAATCCAGTGAGACTTGTCAGCGATCAGAGTCTGATTGAACAGGGCCGGATGGTTATGTCCCTGCGCTACACGCAGGATATTGCGTTCGATGTCTTTGGCTACGACATACCATGCCTCACCACTATTGTTGGAACGTCCACCAATGCCAAGACCTTTGCGTTGACCTATAGTGTGAAACATCAGTCCTTGATGTTCGCCCATCAATACATCATCAGTACTTATTATTTTACCCGGTTGAGCAGGAAGATAATGCTGGAGAAACTCACTAAACTGTCGTTCGCCAATGAAGCAAATACCGGTACTGTCTTTTTTATTATGATTCACAAAACCATGGCGTTCAGCCACGGATCGGACCTCAGTCTTGGTCATTTCACCCAGAGGGAATATAGACCGGGAGAGCTGCTGTTGATTTAACAGGTAGAGAAAATAACTCTGATCCTTGTTGGCGTCGAGACCCTTTAATAAGCGATAACGTCCGTTGTTATGGTCGATGCGGGCATAGTGACCGGTAGCAATTAATTCTGCCCCCTGTTCCATAGCATAGTCGAGAAAGGCCTTGAATTTTATTTCACGATTACATAGTACATCCGGGTTAGGGGTGCGACCGAGGCGATACTCCTCTAAAAAATAACTGAAGACCCGCTCCCAGTATTCGGTGGAAAAATTGACTGCATCAAATTCTATATCGAGTAGATCACATACCTGCAGGGCATCCTGGGCATCCTGAGCGGCAGGGCAGGGTCTATTTGTGTCACTTTCTTCCCAGTTTTTCATAAACAGACCACTAATCCTGTAGCCTTGCTGTTTAAGTAGCAAGGCTGTAACCGAAGAATCAACACCTCCGGACATGCCGACAATGATATGTTTTCCTGTGGTGGACATAGTTAATGAATCGATAAATCAGGTCATAAAAAGCATGCAATTGTAACACAATTACCGAATTAGCGGCTCAGGTTCAGGTTGGGATTGACTGTATCAGATTCAATGGGTACTGCTGTCCAGAAAGATAATCATCGATACACCTTAGCACCATTGAGCTACGGCAATTCAATCGTTCTATCTCAGTTCTGGTTAACCAGAGCGCACGAATTATCCCTTCATCGAGTGGTAGATTACCATGGTGCTGGTTGCAGTAGCCGCTAAAGCAGACGCGCAGGTAGGTCTTGTGGGTATGGGGTGTTTGCCATTGATAGATTCCGGTTATGTTGGTCGGAGTGAAGTCCCATGCTGTTTCCTCTAGTGTTTCGCGGATGACAGCATCAAGCAGGGTCTCATTGTCTTCGAGGTGCCCAGCAGGTTGATTAATAACAGCGTCGCCACCGCAGATTTCTTCTACCATCAAAAATCTTGAGTCTCTCTCGATAATAGCAGCAACAGTTACATGGGGTTTCCAGTTCATTGGTCTACCTTTTTCTATATTGAAGGTGTCGCGGCTTATACGGATCGACCTCTTGCTTACGCCACTGACCGGGGGCAAGGCCGGTCAGGGTCCAGGGGCCGATTGCAAAGCGAATTAATCTAAGCGTTGGATGGCCGATAGCGGCTGTCATACGTCTGACCTGACGATTTCTGCCTTCACGAATAGTAAGCTCCAGCCAACAGGTTGGTATATGGAGACGGGTTCGAATCGGTGGATCTCTGGGCCATATCTGATCTGGTTCATCGATGAGTCTGGTCTGAGCCGGGCCTGTCTTGCCGTCTTTTAAAATGAGGCCTTCACGGAGGCTTTGTAGCGACTTTTTAGTGGGGATATTTTCGATTTGTACCCAGTAGGTCTTGGCTAGTTTATGGCGTGGACTGCTAATCCGTTGCTGTAGTTTGCCGTCACCTGTCAGGACGACGAGGCCTTCG
>CAZYTT010000016.1:0-24838 GCA_964650235.1 uncultured Gammaproteobacteria bacterium
ATCGCAGTAGTCAACAGTGCAGGGCGTTCGTGTTTGTGAACCGTGTCGCCATTAAACATGGCAGCAATCATGCCGGGTAGCCCTGCCTGGCGAGCCAGACTGAATAATAACGTCAGAGTTTCATCAGTAATTCGATTTTTGGAAAAATCAACAAGGATATTGTCGAAACGGCGCGAATATCGCTCAAACCTCTGTGGATCGGCCTTAAACATATCACGCATAGAGAGATGGACAATCCGCTCATAGTGTTTTTGTAGATCACACCATGCCGAAGATTGCGTCAACTGACTCATAGTTATAATGCCTTCCTTAGTATCAGAATGCCTCTGAACCGACATCACTCCCCCCTACGTTCAAAGAATGCCGCCAGAACTGATCATCCCGTTCAAACATACGGTAAGTACCCCGAGGCCCCCAGGTACCCGAATCGTAGGTATTGATAAAATCGCGCTCCATTGACCAGACTTTCAAGACCGGATCAACGACACGCCATGCCCATTCAACCTCATCATAACGCAAAAACAGTGATCGATCGCCCTCTAATACATCGAGTAATAAATCTTCATAAGCATCAGTATGGCCTTCGTCATCACTCCGATAACTGGCATCAAGCGACATTCGACGGGTATTCATCTCCAGCCCAGGGACCTTAACCTGGATCTCCATCTTCAGACACTCATTAGGCTGAATCCCCATTAATAACCAGTTCGGCTGTAGGCGCTCAAGGTGGGTATTGCGAAAGAGATGATGCGGCGGCTCCTTGAAACGAATACAAATTGCAGAACTACTCTCCTTCATCCGTTTGCCCGTACGCAGATAAAAAGGCACACCACGCCAGCGCCAGTTATCAACATAGAGCTTCAGGGCGGCATAGGTCTCGGTAATACTATTTGGATCCACACCTTTTTCATCCAGATAGCCAGGGACATGCTTGCCATCGACTTCGCCTTTGGCGTACTGCCCCCTGAAAGCATGGGCATGTACCGCATTCTGGGTGATGGGACGAATAGACTTGAGCACCTTCACCTTTTCATCACGTAAGGATTCCGCATCCATCATCGCCGGCGGCTCCATAGCCACCAGGGCCATCAACTGCATCAGGTGGCTCTGCAACATATCCCGCAGGGCGCCTGCGCCTTCATAATAATCAGCCCGATTCTCGATGCCACGAGTCTCCGAGTGGGTTATCTGGACATGATCAATATAGTTACGATTCCACAACGGTTCCAGTAACAGGTTGGCAAAGCGAAACACCAGGATATTCTGCACCGTCCCCTTACCCAGATAGTGGTCAATACGAAATATCTGATCCTCATTGATATAGCGCGAGAAGCGGCTCTGTAATGTCTGGGCACTGAGCAGGTCATAGCCAAAGGGCTTTTCAATCACTACCCGACGCCAGCCATGATCCTGAGCGAGCAACCCAGCCTCACCCAAATGACTGATTACACTGCCAAATTCAGCGGGACGGACAGCCATATAAAAGGCCATATTGAGCGGCAGGCTATCGTTCTGCTCAACAAAGTTACAGAGCTGTTCAAATGATGCCGACTCACTCAGATCACCCTTGAAGAAATACAGGCGCTGACAAAATCGTTCAACAACGGCCTCATCCAGTTTGGCTACTGTTTTCCTCAACATCTTGACGACCTCTTCACGCCACTGATTGTGATCCCAGTCGCGGCGGGCAAAGGCTAAAATTGCCGTCCTTTCGGGCAAACGCCCACCGGCCTCAAGCGAATAGAGTGAAGGCATCAACTTGATGCGGGAAAGGTTACCGGTTGCGCCAAAAATGACTAAGGTAGACGGTTCTATTTGACCCATAGTGTTATTCTTATTTTGCTGTCATTGATATTGTTATTATTTTGTATAGCTGCAATTAGTCATTTTTCTTGACTGCGTGACCACCAAAGGCATTACGCATCACTGACAACATGCGATTGCCATAACCTTCATTATCTCGACTGGCAAAGCGCATCTGTAGTGCCAGAGTAATGACGGGGGCTGGCACACCCAGCTCGATCGACTCAACAATAGTCCAGCGTCCTTCACCGGAATCCGGTACATGAGGTGCTATGTCTTCCAGTTCCTGATCCTGTTGTAGGGACTCTGCAGTGAGATCCAGCAACCAGCTCTGCACCACAGAACCATGGCGCCATAACTCTGAAATCTGAGCCAGGTCCAGGTGAAAATCCTCTTTCTTTTTTAATAGATCAAAGCCCTCGGCATAGGCCTGCATCATACCGTACTCAATACCATTGTGGATCATCTTGGTATAGTGACCAGCACCTCGGGGACCCACATGGGCCCAACCGCGATCTTCGCCCGGGGCTAGTGCCTTCAGGATCGGCTCAATGACATTCACGTGCTGTTTTTCACCACCAACCATCATGCAGTAACCATTCTTCAGGCCCCATACTCCCCCTGAAGTACCGGCATCAATGTAGCCAATACCTGACTGGGCCAGCATCGCACCACGACGCATGGTATCGTGATAATTGGAATTACCACCATCAACAACGATGTCACCAAAAGACAGTCGTTTTTCCAGCTCTTTCAACGCCTTTTCCGTAGGAGAGCCACTAGGGAGCATTAACCACACTACCCGGGGTCCTTCCAGCTGTTTGACCGCCCCGGCAATTGTGGCCGCCTTTAACATCCCTACTTCGTCCGCCAACGTCTCCATAATCTCTTTCGAACGGTTGTAGCCAACGACCTCAATCCCCCCCTGACGTAGTCGGCGAACCATATTGGCACCCATTTTGCCCAAACCGATCATTGCGAATCTCATAGAGCTAAATCCCCTCATTTATATTTTAATTAATTAATAAGTTATTTCATCCGGGTAATGCGCATTACCGGGCCAGTGACTATAACTTAGTGTATTTAACAACAATATTCTATAATCATTTTTTTTCTGGCCAGGTTTAGCCGTACTCCGGGCTTTTCAACTTTCTAACGAAAGCTCTGCCACGCTATTATCGCCAGATATCGACAATTGATTTTATTTATTGAATTCAGGCTGATCAAAATCTTTCTTAATGAATTGCCGCATGGGCCGCTGTCACCTACAATAACACCTCCTGACACTCAAAATGGACGTCGCTAAGGGATAATGAGCGTAAAAAATATACTGTTTGTCACTAGTGAAGTTCACCCAATCATAAAAACCGGTGGTTTGGCTGATGTCTCGGGAAGTCTTCCCCAGGCCCTGAAGGCCCTACGCCGGGACTTGCGTATCCTGATGCCCGCCTATGGCGATGCGATGAAAAATGTCCGTTCAACCCGGCTGGTGACACAACTGACTATCACCGGCTACCCCGAGCCCATACGCATCCTGGAGACCCGTTACAAGGGTAGCTCGGTACCCGTCTGGCTGGTAGATGCACCATCACTGTATGGCCGACCCGGCAACCCCTATCTCGACACTAATGGCCTGGACTGGCCTGACAATGCCCTGCGCTTTACGGTATTTTCGCAGGTTGCCGCTGCAATCGCACTGGGGCAGGCAGGTATCAGCTGGCAACCCGACCTAGTTCACTGTAATGACTGGCAAAGCGGCCTGGTCCCGGCCTTGTTACATAACCAGCCCCAACGCCCGGCTACCGTTTTCACCATCCATAATCTTGCCTATCAGGGCCTGTTTGACTGGGATACATTTGCCCAGCTAGGACTACCCAACAAACTCTGGTCTATAGATGCCATGGAGTTTTATAATCAGATTTCCTTTATCAAGGGCGGGATCGTTTTTGCTGACATGGTCAACACCGTCAGTCCGATGTACGCCAGGGAGATCTGTACGGCTGAATATGGATATGGCCTTGAAGACCTGCTTTCGCATCGCGCTGATCGGTTAACCGGAATATTGAATGGTGTTGATTACTATTTGTGGAATCCGGCTCGCGACAGCTATCTGGAACATAATTATAATGCCCACACAATTGGCGATAAGGTCTTTAATAAATTAAAACTGCAACGCAGTTTTGGACTCCCTGCCAACGAAAAAATACCGTTGATCGGCTTGGTAGGACGGCTGGCGGAACAAAAGGGTATCGACCTGATTCTGGCAGCCCTGCCCAGCATGCTGCAACACAAGGTACAATTTGTACTACTGGGGAGTGGCCAGAAAGAACTCGAACAATCCCTGGTTGCTATAAGCGAACAACACCGCGACCAGATCGCAGTCTATCTAGGTTATAACGAAGAACTGGCCCACCGAATCGAAGGCGGTGCGGATCTATTTCTGATGCCTTCACGCTATGAACCCTGCGGTCTCAACCAGATCTATAGTCTGCGTTACGGCACCTTGCCCATCGTTCGACGGACTGGCGGTTTAGCCAACACTGTCATTGATGCTACGCCAAAATTAATTAAACAGGGGACGGCGACTGGCTTCATGTTCGATGAGGCTACGCCAGATGAATTAATCATTGCAGTGGAGCGTGCACTAGCTGTCTATGCCCGCCCCAAACAATGGAAAAAACTGGTGTTTTCAGCCATGCAACAGGATTTCAGCTGGCGTCGCAGCGCCAAACAATACCTGGAACTTTATAAGAAGGCTTATGGCTATCGATCCGGCGCCGCAACCCGCTAATATTGTAAAATTGCCCATAATTTAAGCAGATAGCCACTTATGGACACCAATCGGGTATAATCGCTGACTCATAATCAAGCAGGTCGAAACAAACCATCTTGAAAAATAATTTAGATAACAAGTTTTGAATAAAAAGCGATAATAAACAATCCATGTATAACGACAAACAATTACGCGCGCGCGTTAAATTACTCGGCACATTACTCGGCGATGTCTTACGTGACCAGGAGGGGGGGCGCGTGTTTGTTGCAGTTGAGGCCCTGCGTAAGGGCTACATCAAGCTGAGCAAACAGGATAATGACAAAAAGCGCGGGCAACTGACGCGCATGATTCAAAAGCTTGACCCGACAACACTGACCCATGTCGTGCGGGCCTTCAGCACCTATTTCAGTCTGGTCAATATTGCCGAAGAGGCCTTTCAACATCAGTCAAGGCGCAAACAGCGTCATGCAGGGCAACCACTGTGGACCGGTTCATTTGATACCATATTGCAGGAATTAAAGGATAGTGGTGTAAACAGCAGTCAATTACAGACATTATTCAACCGCTTGGCTTACATACCCGTTATCACTGCACATCCGACAGAATCGAAACGACGCACCATCATGGAGGCCCAACGTCGGATCTTCGTTACCAGTCAACGTCTCGATCTCAACCAGCTTTCACGCGAAGAACGTGACGAAATCATAGATGATCTAACAACACTGATCCAGATCCTGTGGAAGACCGATGAAGTACGTCAGGAAAAACCCAGTGTAGAAGGTGAGATTCGTAACGGAATCTATTACTTCCAGCACAGCCTGTTTGAGGCTGTACCCGTGATGTATCGTGAATTTGAAAAGGCTGTCCATCGCATCTATGGCGAAGAAGCTGGATCTCTGACCATCCCCAGCTTCCTGCGCTTTGGTTCATGGATTGGCGGCGACCGTGACGGTAATCCAAATGTCAAACCCGCCACTACCATCATGGCTGTCCACCTCTATGCCAAGGCTGTCTTAAAGGCCTACCTGCCCCGCATCAATGACCTGGGACACCTGCTAACTCACACGTCATCGCTGTGCCAGCCCAATGAGGCCTTTATCAACAGCATCACCCAGGACAATCGTTTTGCAGCCAAGGCCTTTGCCAAAAATCCCGATCGCTTTAACCGTGAACCCTATCGCCGAAAGCTGGCGATAATCTCTTATCGCCTTGAACGCAATCTGCTGGTATTACGCAATGTTGAACAGACCGAAATTCGCTTTCCGGAAGATGCCTATAGTGATGAGAATGAGTTACTTCACGATCTCTATCTGATTCGTGACTCCCTGCATAGTCACGGCGACCGCAATATTGCCGATGGCACCCTGCAGGACATGATCCGTCTGGTTGAGACCTTTGGCTTTTTCATGGTCAACCTGGACATCCGCCAGGAATCAACCCGCCATAGTGACTGTGTCAGGGATATCCTTGCCCACCAGCAAAACAGCCTAGACTACAAGTCCATGGACGAGTCGGCCCGAGTAGATTTACTGGCTCAATACATTAAGAACCCCAGAGTGACCATCGACCGCAGTCAGTTGAGTGCGGAGAGTATTGAGACACTAGAGGTCTTCGACGTCATGACCCAGATGCGGCGGGATATCAGCCCCAACGCCTTTGGCAGTTATGTTATATCCATGACCCATAGTGCCAGTCATGTCCTCGAGGTCATGTTGCTGGCCCAGCAGGCTGGCCTAGCCGGATGCGGTGCCGACAACAAACTCTTTTGTGATATCCGTATATCGCCATTATTTGAAACTATCGAAGATTTAAAACACATCGAACCGGTCATGGATACCCTGCTCAATGTCCCTATCTATCTTGAGTTATTAAAGGCCTCAGGTAATGTCCAGGAGATCATGCTGGGTTATTCTGACTCCTGTAAGGATGGCGGCATTCTGGCCTCTGGCTGGAATCTCTATAAGGCCCAGCGGCGGATCACCGAACTGGCTCAGCAACGCGGTATTGAATGCCGTCTGTTCCACGGTCGCGGCGGTACCGTTGGCCGCGGTGGCGGACCGACGCATGAATCGATCCTGTCACAACCCCCCGGCACTGTCACTGGACAAATCAAGTTTACCGAACAGGGTGAGATGGTTACCTATAAGTACAGTAATCGCGAAACCGCTGTGTACGAATTAACCGTTGGCATCACCGGCCTGCTGAAGGCCAGCCGTAGCGTGATCGGTGAAACACCCAGGATCGCGGACCACTATAGCACCATCATGGATGAACTGGCCCAGCTGGGTGAACAGCGTTACCGGGAATTAACCGACGATACCCCGGGGTTTTTTCGCTATTTCTATGATGCAACACCGGTAAGCGAAATTGCTATGCTTAACATTGGCTCTCGCCCGAGTCACCGCAAGTCAGGCGACCCGTCGAAGTCATCCATCCGCGCCATACCCTGGGTATTTGGCTGGTCCCAGGCCCGTCACACACTACCCGCCTGGTATGGTATCGGTAGCGCCCTGCGCCAGTGGTGCGAGGGCAAACCGGAACGTCTGGATCTGTTGCGTGATATGCATCAAAATTGGCCGTTTTTCCGCGCCCTGCTCAGTAATACCCAAATGGCATTATTTAAAGCAGACATAAACATCGCCCGTGAATATGCCCATCTATGTCAGGATAAGGAACTGGCTCACCAGATTTTCACGATGGTCTATGATGAACACGAGTGCACGCTGGACGAGGTACTCAAAGTCGTTAATGCCGAAACATTGATTGCCGACAATCCTACACTGGCACTATCATTGAGCCGCCGTGATCCATATCTGGACCCCCTCAGCCATATACAGGTTACCCTGCTGGGTCGTTTCCGCGATGAGTCATTGAGCGAGCAGGAAAGAACTACGTGGCTGAATCCGCTCCTGCGCAGTATTAATGCCATCGCAGCAGGGATGCGTAATACCGGATAAGATGTTGGCAGTAGGTAGAGTAACTTTACTCAGTCTGGCAATCAAACCAGTTCACGTGGTCTGACGATAGTCAATAAACGGGCATCACCTTTCTTCTTGAGCTCGTCAAAACCCCGCTCGGTGTTGAACCAGGCTAAGCCCGCTGTTGGCAGCAACTTACTTTCAGCGGGGATATCACTCCAGTTACTCAAGTTTAAAATCAGAGACTCTAGCCCAAGGTGATGTCCAACCAGTAATACACAATTAGCCTCTTTAGGCACATCCGTCAATGCACTCAGGATGGACTTTTTGTTACCATCATAAATTCTTTTATCCCAAATAATTTGAGCCTTATCAAAGCCAATACGCTTACAAATTTTTACGGCGGTTTGCCTGGCCCGTTTTGCAGGTGACGATAAGATGCAGTCAGGATGTAACTCTTTCTCATTCAACCAATCACCAATACGCTTACTATCACGCCGTCCTCGCCTAGAAAGTGGTCGATCATAATCGTCTAGCTTCTCGTTTTTATGTGATGATTTAGCATGCCTTAATATTAAAAGTTGACGCATTAAAATATAACCCTAATTCAAAAATTTAAACTATACAGTACTTGCAAATAATCAGCCCTTTTCGACCCGATTTCTCATTTCAGTCGCAATACTTGCCACTTTATCAGCATAGTGCTCCATCATCTCTAATGTGGATGCATCAATGGCTGCCTCAATCAAAAGCCCTAGCTGTTCCAGGTGTTCTTTACCAACATGCTCATGAGCTTCCGGGCTCAACAAAGACCTGAAGTTCTCAACAACCCGTTGCACATGTTTAGATTCGTCCATTTGATTTCTCCTGGTGTACTTAATGCCCTGATACTTAAGTCTTGCCTGCAATAGTATGCTCATCCTTTTCAAATATGGTCGAGGCACTACCAACTAATAGTGGATCAGGCTCGCTCACCACCTTGGTATTTTTATCAGGATATGGAAGCGTGGAAAGAAAATGATGAATAAAGTTTAGTCGCGCTCGTTTTTTATCATCCGATTTAATCACAGTCCACGGGGCATCTGCCGTATCTGTATGAAAAAATGCGGCCTCCTTGGCCTCTGTATACTCCCTCCATTTGTCCAGAGAGGCAATATCTACTGGACTTAGTTTCCAGTGCTTCAATGGATCACTCTTCCGACCATGGAACCGTCGTAACTGCTCTTCTCGACTGACAGAAAACCAGTACTTGTACAATCGCAACCCACTATTAACTAGCATTCGCTCCAATTGAGGGGTCTGGCGCATAAATTCAAGGTAATCAGATGGATTACAAAAACCCATTACCCGCTCTACGCCAGCGCGATTATACCAGGAACGATCAAACAGAACGATTTCACCCGCCGTAGGCAAGTGCTTGATATAACGCTGAAAATACCACTGACCCAACTCTCTATCAGTCGGCTTTTCCAATGCCACAACCCGTGCACCACGAGGATTCAGATGCTCCATAAAACGCTTGATTGCCCCGCCCTTTCCAGCAGCATCACGTCCTTCAAATAAAATGACGACCCGTTGTCCAGTATCTCTGACCCAGTTTTGTACCTTTAATAATTCGATCTGCAGTTCATGCTTGTTTTTTCATATTTCTCACGGGAAATTTTCTTTTTATAAGGGTATGTCCCATTTTTAAATGATCGTTTGATATCCACTATATTGGTTACCAGCTTTTCACTACCAACATCATTTTGCTGAGTGGTTTTTGTTTTGTCTGCGCTGATTATTTTTTTTGACATGGTATCACCACTTAGATATGAAGAATATTCCCAATGTAACATTTACATCGGTCAATTAAAGCAATACTGGAATTCAGAATTACTCAACATCAAAACTATTATGGTAACAGCCCAATGTGGACTTGATGCAAATATCAAGCAACCTGGAGAGGGATATTATTACGCGAATGAGTTATCTGGTTTTGTTCGTCCAGATAGACCAGAGTAGGCTTGAATGTAGCAAGTTCCTGCTGATTCAAGTTGGCATAACTACAGATAATTATGCGATCACCTGGATCAGCCTTATGGGCAGCCGCCCCATTAACAGAAATTATCCGGGAACCGGCCACGGCACGAATGGCATAGGTGATAAAACGCTCACCATTAGCAATATTATAGATATGGATCTGCTCATATTCACGAATACCAGCGGCCTCAAGCAGGTCCTCATCAATCGCACAGGACCCCTCATAATCCAGCTCGGCATGCGTAACACATGCGCGATGTAACTTGGCTTTTAGCATCGTTTGCAGCATTGACCCAATCTATCCTCTGGTTGAAATTCAGGTGCCGACAACATTCACACCTATTCTGGTCGCGAATAGTACCATTTTATCAGTAAGTTGAGAAATTCTGGCCATTACCTGGCCCCTGAATAACCTACAGACGAATATTATCAATTAATCGGGTATCACCCAACCATGCCGCAGCCACCACATAATAGTCGAGGCCTTCCTGAACCGCGCCCGGCTCCACTTCAGCCAGATCAGCCCCGTGACGAATACTGATATATTCTGGCCGCCAGCCCTGACGCTCAAGCTGTTCTATCGCCTGATTTTCGAGCAGACGGCCATCAATATGACCAGTACAGGCTCGCCATTTTGCTCTGACATCATGCAATATCTGATACAACAGCATGGCGTGATGACGTTCGGTGACTGTCAAAAAGCTATTCCTGGAGCTCATGGCCAGCCCATCCGGTTCACGTACGGTCGGTGCTGATAGCACTTCTATCGGTATCAACATATCGTCAACCAGGCGTCGAATAAGTAATAACTGCTGCAGGTCCTTTTCACCAAAAACAGCAATATCGGGCTGGACAATACTGAACAACTTGGCGACCACCGTCGCAACACCGGTAAAATGCCCTGGCCGACAGGCCCCTTCCAGCATCTCCGACAAACCAGGAACCACAACCTGTACGCTCTGTTCAACCCCATAGGGGTAGATGTCCCCGGCCCGGGGCAATAACAGGGCATCGGCATGAGCCACTGCTAATGCCTGCCGATCGGCATCAAGGGTAACCGGATAGCACTGGAGATCGGCGGCATCATTAAACTGCAGCGGATTTATATAGATACTGACAATGACCCGATCGGCATGGGTACGAGCATGATCCACCAGGGCCAAGTGACCCTGATGGAGATTTCCCATCGTAGGGACAAAGGCGATGCGCTGACCAGCAGCACGCCATTCCCGTACCTGCTGTCGCACGGTCGCTATGGATTCAAATAACAACATTATTTATAGCTGTGCTGCTCGGCCGGGAATGCCCCGTCACGGACAGCACTGGCATAAGCGGTTACTGCTGCCGCAATGGAGCCGGACTGCTGGAGAAAATCCTGGGAAAAACGCGGCCGTTTGCCCGGCGTGATGCCCAGCATATCGTATAACACCAGGACCTGACCATTGCATGCCGAACCGGCCCCGATACCAATAACCGGTATAGTCACCTGTTGCACTATCTCGGCCGCCAGACCTGAAGGGACACACTCAAGCAATAACACATCGGCGCCCGCCTGCTCCAGGGCAAGTGCATCGGCAAGTATTTGCCGAGCTGTCGCCTCATCACGCCCCTGCACCCGATAGTGACTTAGTTTATTAATAGACTGTGGTAATAGTCCCAGATGGGCGCAGACAGGGATGCCCCGACGCGCCAATAGTGACACGATGTCGACCATGACCGCCCCACCCTCGAGCTTGACCATATGCGCACCACCCTCTTTCATCAGCCGAGCCGCATTTACCAGGGCCTGCTGTGGCGAAGAGTCAGACATAAAGGGCATATCCGCCATCAGTAGCGCTCGACGTACACCACGCGCAACAGCCTGACAATGATAGACCATCTCATCCAGCGTCACCGGTAGTGTTGTCTCCTGGCCCTGGACGACCATACCCAGGGAGTCCCCCACCAGCACAACATCGACACCATTGTCGTCCAGGATTCGGCCAAAACTGGCATCATAAGCCGTCAGACAGACAAATTTTTGCCCCGCTTGCTGGATCGCCCGCAGGGACTCAAGCGTAATCCGTTCTGCTTTTTCATTGCGGTTAACCATCAGTTCCACCCCATAACCAGGAATACAGCCTTCACGCTCATTAACTACCCCCGCTCAAAAGACTCGGTAACGGATTAAAATATTGACGTCCACTCTTGATTGTATAGACCTGATTCAGCAGGGCCTGAAAATCGGCCTCATTAGCCAGGGGGTCGATCTCAGCAGCATTCACTATTAGTAATGGTGTGGCATTATAAAAGTGAAATAGGCGGGCATAGGCATCAACGACCCCCTGTAGATATTCCCGGGTAATCTGTTGCTCAGAGGGTATCGCACGCTGTCGAATCCGATCCTCAAGAACATCGACAGGGGCCTGAAGATAGATAACCAGATCTGGCCTGGGGGCATCCAGTGTTAACTGGTTATAGACCTGATCGTAGAGCCTTAACTCATCATCATCGAGCGTCAACTGGGCAAACAGACGATCTTTTTCCAATAAAAAATCAGCAACCCTGACCGGGCTGAAGATATCACCCTGCCGCAGGTCCTGCATTTGCTGAGCCCGCTGTAACAGGAAAAATAACTGCGTCTGAAAGGCTGTAGCCCGTGGATTATTATAAAAGCGCTCCAGAAACGGATTTTTTTCAGCCCCCTCCAGTAATAGCTCTGAATGAAAGGTATCAGCAAGCCGACGAGCCAGGCTGGTCTTACCGACACCAATGGGTCCCTCAATGACAATATATTCTGGCTTGTTATTAGACACGTCAGGCTTCCTGGACATAATATTAATTTGATTGATTGATCACTGACATCTTTAGCCGTTGCATGCCACGGCGGGGGCATTGACGCGTCAACTCATCAATAGCTATCCCTGTCGGCAGCACCAGGTCGGGCGCAATCTCGCCTAAAGGATACAGGACAAATTCACGAACAGCCAACCCCGGATGCGGTAGCTTCAACCGTGGAGTATCCAAAATTATATTGCCATACAACAAGATATCCAGATCGAGTGTCCGCGCACACCATCGCCCACCACGGCGATCTCGCCCCTGTTTTAACTCTATTGTCTGCAGTGCATCCAGCAATGACAATGGTGCCAGAGCCGTCTCTAATTCGACAACGGCATTAATATAATCGGGTTGCTGCTGTTGCTCAGGACTGTCAGGCAAGGTCATAGGGTGACTGCGATACAATGAAGAACAGGCCCGCAATCGACTGTCCGGGAGTTTCGTTAATAACTGGCAGGCCCGTTGAAGTTGAGCAACTGGTTCATTGAGGTTACTCCCCAGGCCAATAAAACTCGAAACCCAGACCATTTATCAGGCCTTTTTGGCAACCTTACGGCGGCGCCCCCGGCGTTTTCCCCTCCTAACCGGCCCACACATCTTGACCCGTTCCTGCTCATCAACATCCTGAATACGGGTCCACCAATCGGTCAGGGCACCCAGTTCTTCTCCGGCATTATTACGTACCAGTAAAAAATCATAGGCCGCCCTGAAGCCAGGGTTAGTCAACAACTGCAGGGCTCGCTTGCCGTTATTACGCTGCAACCGCGGCTGGAGCTGCCAGATATCACGAGTGCGCAACGCAAACCGTTTGGGCAGAGCTACATATTGCGCCTGATCAGACAATATCTGACTTGCCGCATCCTGTAGAGCCTGAATTTCTGCTACCTCGTCCGCTACCAACGCAGCCATCAATTTTCTCATCGGTTCCCATAACAACGCCGCAAACAGAAATGCCGGAGTTACAGATTTATCAGACTGTATCCGGGCATCGGTATTTTCCAGCGCCTTGATAAGTACTGTCGAAGGATAGCCATCGGGCTCATGGGCAAGACATTCTTCGGTAAATGGAAACATCGCTGCAAACAGCCCATAGTGGCGCAACAATTCAAAAGTCTGCACAGCACAGCCACCCTGGAATAACTTCAGCATCTCCTCAAAAAGACGCGAGGGTGGAATATCATGCAACAGGAGTGCTAATGAAAAAATGGGTTGTTCACTATCGGCATGGATGCGCAGGCCCAGCTTGGCGGCAAAACGGATAGCCCGCAACATTCTCACCGGGTCTTCCCTGTAGCGGGTCTCGGCGTCACCGATGAGATGCAACAGCCCTTTTTCAAGATCAGCCACTCCACCAACATAATCGATAATACTAAAGTCACGAATATCGTAATACAGGGCATTGATGGTGAAATCACGCCGCCAAGCATCATCTTCTATTGACCCAAAGACGTTATCACGAAGGATCATGCCATCCTCAATGACACCACCCTCTGTCTCACCATTATGCTGGGCACGAAAAGTGGCAACCTCAATAATCTCACGACCAAAGCGCACATGGGCCAGACGAAACCGCCGACCAATCAGTCGGCAACTTCGACCAAACAGCTCCTTGACCTGCTCCGGACTCGCATCGGTAGCCACATCAAAGTCTTTGGGTTCTCGCCCTAATAAAAGATCGCGGACACAGCCACCAACAAGATAGCCAGCATAACCGGCATCTTTAAGTTGATACAGGACCTTGAGCGCGGGTTTACTGATCGCCGAACGTGAAACAGGGTGTTGCGAACGGGGAATAATGGTCGGACTACTGATAATTATGATTCCTAACTTAAATGATTACAGACAGACAAATATAGACTGCTGCTTGTATATGTAAAAAACCTGCGTATAATACCGCAGTTTGCTGATTTTGCTGAGTAAAATTCCAGCTAAATATCAATACTTCATTTAATCGACCAAATTTCAATTAAATGAAGGAAAACCAGTGTATTGCTCCCTTCGTCTAGTGGCCTAGGACACCGCCCTCTCACGGCGGGAACAGGAGTTCGAGTCTCCTAGGGAGCACCATATAAATCAATGGGCTACGCGTTAATCCGACCCTTTAGATAAATATATCCGCTACAAATCCGCTACTATCCGTAACTTACTTTACCAAAATCTGCTAGAAGCTGCATAAGCACTGATTACCACTAAAGACTCAGAAGTTAGCGATTGAGATAAGGTTCCAGCGAGATGTCTGAGCAACTCCCCACTTACTGAAGGCAAAACCCTCCCAAATCAAAGGAGATTGACTAAACGGATTAGAATCAGTTATTTTCTATGGTGTTTAATTTGTTATTGTCTGGCCGCCTTTAACTACGTTATTAAGCAATTAACTCAGGCGCAAGCCTTACTTGAATAATTTTATTGGTCAACCTGAAAAAACGGGAATGGGAGATATCGAGCATTGGAAGCACCTTTAATTTTAATTATTGATGATGAACAGTTTATGCGGCGTATCGTGCGTCAGACCTTGCTCAGCCTGGGGTATGGGAATATTGCTGAGGCAGACTCAGGAGCAGCAGCCAAATGCCTTTTTGAGAAAAAGGCATTTGATCTGATCATTAGTGACATCTACATGCCACACATGAGCGGACTGGAGCTCTTAAAGTCTATCCGCTTAGGCAGAACCAAGGCCCCAAGTGACAGCCGTGTAATCTTTCTGACGTCCTTCTCAAACACCGAAATATTAAAGACCTCGATGGAACTGGGTGTGAATGGCTTTCTGGTCAAGCCTATCAAATCAGACATGGTAAAGAAAAAAATACTGCAAGCTCTAAATGAACACATGTTGCTGAAAGATGAGGAAATGTATGAATCGATCAAAATCGATACGCAATGGGCAAGCCAACTAAAAAAAGAAAAAGTGGTCTCTGTTGGCAGCAACAAAACCTCACAGACAAAAGAACCCGAACCTGTTGGGCCTATTCAGGAAACTGAAACAATAAAGGACAATCAACTTCCAGAAGGTGTAATCATGGCATCCACACTACAGATCACACCAGGCTCCATATTGGCGGAGGATATTATCACAAAGGATGGCACGCTCTTGTTGTCCACGGGGCAAAAACTGAATCAGCAACTGATTAATCGCATACATGATTTACGCAGCATCCTTCGCTTTGAAAATATAAAGATCAAACCCCCGGCCGAAGAAAGCAATACGAACTGACAGGACGCAGGCCATAGCACAACTAAGCGGCTATATACACTTCCACCCATGAGCGAGTTGCCTCAACCAGATCGCGAAACGGCATGATTTGTTTGTCAACGGCGGCCTGGTCATTTGATCTTCCCATCTGCTCAAGCTCCACGCAACATTCATACAGCTTTAACGCACCCGTGGATCCGGCGGAGGATTTGAGTCTATGCGCAAGACCGCCCAGCTCCTCTTGCATACCTTTTTCATAGGCCTGCTCAATTTCCGTAGCGGTTTCATTCAGGGTACTAAGAAAATCCGTATAGAAATCCACAAGCACTGACTTGTCATCAGTGCCGATCGCTTCCACCAACGTGGATATATTCACAATTTCTTCGCCTGCAGATGCCTCCGTCTGAGCCTGAGCATCAACCGACTCCTGCTCGTGCTTTACCTGAGAAGGCAGCCAACGAGACAGTTTCTCACTCAATGCGGCGACCTGAAGCGGCTTGGTCAGATAGTCATCCATGCCTGCTTCCAAACACTCGTTACGTGTACCTTTGATGGCATCGGCGGTAATGGCGAGGATGGGGACATGGTCTTCAATGCCTTCTTCATCCCTGATAGCCGTTGCCAGTTCATAACCATCCATTTCCGGCATATGACAATCAGTTAGAACCAGATCATATTTTTTCTTTCGCCACAGCTCTAGCGCCTCTTTTCCATTAATCGCCACCTCTGCGGAAAAACCAAGCAGCCCAAGCTGGTAAGTAATTACTTTTACATTTGTCTTGTTGTCCTCAGCCAGCAGAATCAGCTCATCCTTGTCGCACACCGAGCCATCAGCAACCGGTGTTCCTGCGGTTGTGGTCGCACGATCATTATGGTCCATCACTTCATCAAAAACATGTACCCGGTTTGATGCGGTCCCAATCATGCGGATAAAGTTGTCGTGAGAGAGGGAATTCAGCCGGACAGAAAAAATCTTGTCATCTTCTTTGATGGCATCTTCCTGATCCTGGTTATTCACAATCACCAGACCAGAATGCCTTTCTTTCGGTAAGTGCTTGAATCGCTCACGCAACACCATGGTCTCAGCATCAATTTCCTTGTCTACGTGCACTACTACCAGATCATCGCCATCTTGAAGAGCGACATCCAGTCGCTTTTCACAGCCTTCTACCTCAGTTTCTGAAATTACCCTGGCACCGGCATGATCCAGATAACTGCTCAGCATTGACAGGACGGTGGCATCGCTGGAGTGTAACAGCACGGTTACTCCGGTCAGGTCGTGAATAAAGCTGGTCTTTGCTTCTGGAACTATCTCAGACTCAAGAATGACGTTAAAGATGGATCCCTTGCCTTCCTCACTTTGAATCTCAATGGTCCCGCCCATCATATTGACAAGGCGGCGACAGATTACAAGCCCCAGGCCGGTTCCGCCAAAGCGCCGCGTTGTGGACTCCTCTGCCTGGATAAAAGGCCTGAACAGCCGTTGCTGCACTTCATCGCTCATGCCAATACCATTATCTTCAATCTGAATACGGATCCGAGCCCTGTTAGTTTCCGGTGTAATTTCAAGCAAGTCCGTACGCAGTACTACCCTGCCGGAACCATCCTCTTTAGCAGCAAATTTGACAGCATTGCCACACAGATTAAATAACACTTGGCGAACGCGAACAGGGTCAAGCCTCAGGCCAGGAATACGGGGATCACAAAACTGGATCAGCTGAACGTGTTTATGTTCAGCCAGCGGCAGCAAGGTTTCACCTACACCTTCAGCCAGGGCTGTATAGTTTGTCGGCACCTCATCCAGCTCCATCCGCCCCGCTTCTATCTTGGAAAAATCCAGGATGTCATCAATAATCCCCATGAGCGAAAATGCCGAATCACGAATGATACAGGTCAGGTCTTTTTGCCGCTCATCAAGCCTCGTCCGCTGCAACACATCGATCATCCCGACAACTCCATTCATTGGCGTTCTGATTTCATGGCTCATGGCAGCCAAGAAGGCTGATTTAGAGCGGCTTCCCTGTTCTGCCGATTCCTTGGCGGTATGGAGTGCAGCCAACACCGCCTTCATTTCAGTAATGTCACGTTCGAGGATAATAAATTCAGATAGTTCGTCCTGAGAGTCATATACGGGAGATATTTCCACCATAACCCAATAGGGTGTGCCGGACTTAGTATGATTCATGAGCTCGGTTGTGGTCTTTTTTCTGCCAAGAAATGCTTCAGTAATAAGTTGTCTGGTTTTGGCATCGACATCAGGCATCAGCAGCACAGTCTCCAACTGCTGCCCATAGACTTCATAGTCTTCGTATTCACTAATTCTAGTGAAGCCTTGATTTGCCCATTTGATATAACCATTTTGATCAGAAATTATGACGGCATTGTCCGTCTCCCGGGCCACCAAGGCCATCATTTTCATTTCGTTGTTTAGAAATAGCAGTTCCGCCTCTGCCTTTTTACGCTCGCTGATATCGTGGACAATGCCGGTAAAGTGGCGCTCCCCGCCAAGCTGCATTTCGGACAGACCCAACTCTATAGGAAATTCACTGCCGTCCTTGCGCAAGGCCGACAGCTCTCGAGCTTTATCTATGGCGCCGGAATTCGCGGTTCTTTGAAAATTTTCAAGATAAGCATGATGGCTGGCCTGATGTCTTGCAGGCATCAGCTTCTTAACGTTATGACCCTTTAGCTCCTGTTCAGAATAGCCAAACAGTTTTTCTATAGCAGGATTTATGCTTTCAATAATGCCCTGGGTGTCAACAACTATCACCCCGTCCGCCAGGGTATCGACCAGGCCCTGCAGGCGAGCTTGAGATTTCTCAAGAGCTTTCCTGCTCAGGACACTATTCAATGACATGACACTTAAAAGAAGTGCCAGGAAGCCCGAAATACTAAACAAAATAGTACGGAAAAAATAGTATGGCTCAAAGGCTTCTGACAGATCCTGCTCAATTACCAGGCCTAAATTCAGCTCTGTATCCCACTTCCACTCACCCACAACGGGCACACCGCGGTAATCGCGATAACCATCCATATCCGATACAAACCTTTCGTCCCCAACTTTGCCATTGAGAATGGCAGATTTCACCATACGTGTAAGCGGCCCTTTTATACCGGCAGTCGACTTGGGCTTAGTTCGTATCAGATCAAAACCAGGATCAGAAATGCGCAGATTTCCAATAGCGGACTGCCCGGGAGCAAGCAAACCAGCTTCGTATAGTTGGGGGAGAAATTTACTTTCACTCAGCATCATGCCATTGGCATCAAAGATGTACATCTCGCCTGTGCCTGAAAAAGTGCCTGACTTAAACAAGTCATAGAACGCGGCCGCCGGATTCAGCTCCAGCGTGAGGGCGGCGAGAACATTTCCTTGAGCGTCCTTGATAGGGACACCAACAAACATTACCTTTTCCCCTAAGGCCGATTCATTATTGTGATCAGAGCCCTCATTAATCTTTGTTCTCGGATGACTCATGATTGGCTCACCTTGCCAGAGCTTTTCCAGTAGCCCGGGTTGATCTGCCAGAAAACTTATTTTTCCAATATTTTCGTCATGCCCGGCGACCAGATTGATATTATCCCGTGTGAAGATATAAAAATCCTGATAACCACCGACCTCATACAGCCAGGCCAGTTCTTTCCGCAGCGCTGCCTGCTCAGACAACAGTACTTCGTGAGTGTGCTCAAGTGCTAAAAGTTTTTGTGTTACTTCCTTGACATATTTTGAATTAGCGATAAAGAATCCACGCTGCCAATGTTCGGCAATCCAGACATCCAGAGAAATGTGGTTAACATCAATAATTGTGTGAAGGGAATGGCTAACATATTCACGTATATGTTGTTTAATTTCGCCATCTGCCCACCGAGTCGCGCCGGCAATGAAAAATAATGCCAACACAAGGTAAATCATCGGGTTGCGATAAGACGCTCGTGTGGTATATAACATTTTTAACATTCTATCCCTGCCCCAGGTTCGCATGACTGACTCTGTAGCACTGCTCTAATCGCCAGCATTACAATCCGGCGCAAAACCCGGCGCCTGAACCAGTCAGCATTCATACCACTGCGCTTAAATTTCACCAGTAATAAACTAATGTATCGGCCAGTGCCGCACCGCTATTTAGCCTTGATTTTTAATAGGTGATTCATGAGGATCAGAAATTACAGACAATTACGCCATCCGTTCCATCCCCACCCTGACCCTGTTCAAAAACGTAAAGGAAGTGGCAAAGGCAAGCGGCGCCATGAACGAGGTGCAGTTGCAGCAGTGGGTGAATCAGCATCTGGCATAATAAACAGGCACAACAAACACAACTCATCATTCAAAGCACACGGGGGTTAGACGGACATCGTCCGCATATTCCCATATGTACAAACCAGCACACCTGAAACCACCGCTTTCGCAACCCGATTTGTCTGGCCATTGAGAAGATATTCTATGGTCACCTATTCTCCGTATAGATATAAAATGAAGTCTTTAACAGCGATACGTGGTGGGGCCTATATAACTTCTGGAGCTATGAGATGATCGGGGCGCGAATTACCCGCATAAGTTATCTATAGGGGTAACTTTTATCGCCAGCATCCCTACCAGATTTATCCGTTGTTCCAGAGCTATATTTGTATTTAAACATGGACTCCCCCCTGAAATGTAATAAGCGGGGTAAGTGAAATAAGTGGGACAAGTGGGGCAGCCCTTTACTGGCGCGGCGTTCAGACCTTCAATAACATTAAAACTGATCATTTTCGGCTCCGGTTGTCTCACTTACCCCAGTTGTTACATGCGCCACTTGTTCAGGGGGAGTGCAAAGCTGATACAGCCAAGTATTATTCTGAAACCCTTTGTTTCGACTCCATAACTTTACTGGGGGATGTTGATAGCGCTTTAATACGTTGGCAACTGTTCGCTTACCAATGCTGTAATTCTTGCAGTGGGTAATGATCTCTATTTGCTTAGTCTTGCCGCTCTGTAGCGCATCTGAAATGGCCTCGATAGCTGGCTCATCCTGCTCCTGCTGACATGTTACTTTCTGAATCTTAGCCACATCGACATACTCTTCAGATTGGAACACCTCACGCTCTGCACTAATCGTAAATGTAATCGGCTTAAATGAACCTCTAACTTTGTCAGGATTGGTTGAAACGGTCATAGAACCATCATCATTCTTCTTTGGGATTAGATAAATAAGCTCATCCACATCAGCCCTAAGGTCACCTGTTCCTTCATATATGGGCCTCCCTTCTTTATCATCGTATTTATTAGTATGACCAAGCAAAATAATTGTCATACCTTTACCTGACAAGCCTCGAAACGTTTTATATAACTGCTTCGCCTTGGATTTATTGATAACATCCGTCATCTTTTTGAGTGTATCGAATATAAATATAACTTCGCTATAATCAGCGTTAGCCTCATTCATTTCTTCAAGATTTTTGACCACATTATCCATTGACAGTCCGACCTTCATATCAGGCAACAACATGTCATAGCCGAATTTATTTGCATCAAGAATCATTTTCTTTGCATCGCCACCTGATACATCAGCGTTTACATAGTACACGTGATAATCCGTCGCAATCTGACTTGCCAACCACATAAAGATTGTTGTTTTTCCGCCGTTAGGAGGCGCTGGAATAGCAATTACATGACCTTGAATGATTAAATTAGGATAAATCCACTGAGGGTCAGAAATCATGGCCGCCTCCTCATCTGTTAATATAAAGCCATCAACCCAATCCATCGACGGTTTCTTCTTTAGAGTTTCCAGTCTTTTGAGATAGCTGGAATCATATCTATGATCGTTGGGATCATTACCCGCTTCATCATTCGGGAGGATCGATGTTTTAACGGTCGTCATCAGTCCACCTCCTGCAGAATAACTATTTCATTGGGGGCATAGACATTTGCAATAACCCGAGCAAGTTTGTCCTGATTAGTTTTTCCGAAGCTACAGGCGCAGACACCATATCCGCGCTGGTGATGAAATACCATTGAATAAGCTGAAGCCCATCCCTCGCAGACATACCATGGAACAGATTTGTCCAAGGTATTACCTAATAGCAGACCATTACCTGAGACCGTTCCGAAATTCTGTTTTATTTGGCCAATGATGCACTGCACTCCAACAAGTTTATCGGTGGCAATATCTCTGATTGGGACAATAATGCAATCTGCTTTGCGCCCAATTTTTTTACCGGTTGCTATGCCTCTAGCCGCGCCACCACTTGATGTGATCCCTTTAGCAATGGCGTAAGGATGTGATGGAACTGTCTGCCAATCTGCGCGCAGCCACAGTCTTGCAGCGTATGGCGCGGTATCTTTAACCTTGACAGGTGGTGGTCCTGGCTTTGGTCTAGGTGCCGTTATAGGCTTGCTGTGTGCGTTATAGCCGTATTTATGTGCGTAGTGGAATAAGGTGCCGATTCCTATCGCGCCGGGCTTGAATGACCGCCATGCTGATGTAACCGCCCTCGGATCGTATTTGTCAGATGTTTGGCTCCACTGATCCCAAATACCGTATCCGACGTCACCCAATGCCGCCTTGATAGCCATACCGATTTTGATCCAGTCGTCGCGATCATCAGCAGGGATATACGTCGTTGCTGTGTATATCTCATCTGCCGTCGGTGGCTGTCGATCTACGCGGCTCACTGTCTGCTACCTTCATTATGTATCACTCGTTTGAGCTTCACTGAACGATTAGCAGCTGACCTACATGTATTCTGAAGAGCCGTTCGATATTGGGCGATGGTTATACGGTAATGATTGACATTAATTAACTGTGATTTATGCGCTAATTTCATATCAGGCCTCCACATTATTCAATGTTGAACGAAATGCATCATCGGCTTCTTTGGTAATGATTGAACGGCGACCTACCGTTGATTTTTTTACCTTTCCATCCTTTACTAATTGGTAGGCAAAAGCGCGTGAAAATCCATAAAGATCAGCCCATTCAGCGACACTCCACCCATTTCTTTGAGTGATTGTTAGATTGTTTGATTGAGTCATGTTTAGCTCCGTTTCTGTCTGTACGGAGCATATAAACACAGAAATTTCAGACGAATGGATACAAGAAATTATATAAGTTGTACCCAGCTCTCAATTGACTAGATTATTATCAAAACTAACAAGCGGATCACCTGCTAATATTTTCCAGCCCCCACCATCAATATAAGGCCTGGTTGCTTTTAACACCCTATTCACCAATGACTTATAACTATCATCGGTTGGGTCACCTTCTAATGACGGCCCCTGATCAAACCACAATGGCACCAAATATCGCGCTAATTTGGTATGTGTATAAGTGCTGTCTTCCTCTATCAAATCCCAACATGCTAAACCACGAGACCAACATAACGAAGTATCAGATTTTATCTTTTTTATAAGCGGCAGAATCAAGTTCTTTTGGCGATTATCTATTAGCCTTTCAATTTCTTTCAAAAGAATCTTTTTAGGCATAAAAGGGTTTATAGCAAATTCCATTGTATTTTTAGTTACTGCATTAGAATTTCTCTTGAACTCATCATAATCATTCTTACTAGAAAACATTAATCGCACATGTTGCTCCATACCATCCTTATCACTCTTACCTGTAGTTATAATAGTTCCTTTTTTTGCACTCTTACTAAGATCCATTTGTTGAAATTCATCTTCAGTAAGAATTACTGCATTTTTACAAGCTAATCTATAAACTGATTTCAAATATTCATGTGTTTTATGTCCATACATCCCCAAAGATAAAACACCATCACGCCAATACAGCCTAGGAATTTTATCCAAATCATCTTTAGTGTCTAAAGTTCGTTTGAATCCCATTCCATTTTTAAAAGCGCTTTGAAATTCAGGGTTGCGGATAGCAAACAAATATGCCCAAACAGATCTGTCACTCAATCTTCCTAAAGCTTCATATTTTTTCCAATCGAACCAATCTGGCAATCCTGCACCCTCGAACTTATTCATTTCAATATCCCCAACGAAACACTATTAAACATAGATCGTCGATCGGATGCCATGAACTTCCCATAGTGTTTTTCAATCATACGGATTGATGTACCACAGTTCTCGGCAATGACTTGAGCTGGTATACCAACAAGCAATGCCTTAGATATATGGTAATGCCGCAGACTATAATAGACGGTATTTTGGGGTAACTTGGCCTTTTTCACCACCTCACGGAATGGGCGAGACTGGTGGCTTTCTCCCCACGGTGTACCATCATCCTTGATTAGGATATAGGCTTCAGGTGTTTTCAGCTTGGTCAGTACTTGGAAAAAAAACACGGCATCATCTGATAAGTAAACAGCCCTTGCCCCGGTCTTCCCTGATAAATGTAGGATGCCATCTTTGGCGCTGAAATCCTTTACCCGCACCTTGACAAGCTCACCATATCTGGCACCGGTCAGCACACCAGCCTTGATAAGGTCATGAATAGCGCCTCGTGCCGTATTCAGCAGTGTATCTACCTGCTTATCCGTTAAGAACAGTATTCGCGCCGCTGTAACGCTCTTGAAGGCCTTTAATCGTCGCCAAGCTGTATCGTCACCTATAATTCCATTATTAAATGACTGATTTAGAGCTGCCTTGAGCATAGTCAATACGCGATTGGCTGTATCCTTGGATTTACGCACCACTTCTGTATCGTCCGATTTCTTGACCATATGGTCACGCCAGGGCATGAGTTGAGCTGTTGTAAGCTTCGATACTTCAGTATTAAGCAAAGCAGAAGGGGTATGCTTTTTAAGCCGTTGACGGGCTTCCTTGGCTGATCTAGCGGTCTTTTCGGTCTCGATTCGGCTACAGTAATCCTCAATGGCATTTTCAAGGGTATAACGGGTGTCTGTACCCGCCATCATTTTCTTAAAAAAGGTTTGCGCCTTAGCTACCGCTTGATCGAAGTCGAGATCACTACCTAAGGCCTCGAAATGGTACTTTTTGCTCGAATCGGTAAAACGGGCTGTCCAACTACCCCCATCCTCCAATTTCCTGTAGCCGATATGTTGCCGAGTGGCCAATTTATGCCAATACGGTGATTTGCGTGGTTTGAGTCTGGCAATACCGGTCTTAGTGTCGATTCTGTCGCCCATAATTGCTCTCCAAAACGGTCACAGCGGGAATATAATCCGCTACTTATCCGCTACTTTTACTCGGAAAACAAGTATATACAACTGTAGACATGAATGTACATGATCCATTATTAATATATATAATTCATATAGTTACATTATATTACAATGGACGGTAAAAAACATAAATGGAATGAATGTTTGCTCTCTCACGGCGGGAACAGGAGTTCGAGTCTCCTAGGGAGC
>CAZYTT010000017.1:0-24385 GCA_964650235.1 uncultured Gammaproteobacteria bacterium
CCTTCCCGCCGATCAAATAGAAAGAGTCTACGAGGCCTTCGAGTTCGGGGCTATTGCCCATCAGGGTCAACACCGCATGTCGGGCGAGGCCTACATCTGTCATCCCCTGGCCGTGGCCCATATCCTGGCCAATATGCGCCTCAATGTTGAGAGCATAATCGCGGCAATCCTGCATGATGTGCTGGAAGATACCGAGACCAGCAAGACCGAGATTACCGAACGCTTTGGCCCTGAGGTGGCGGAGTTGATCGATGGTGTCAGTAAATTAACCAAGATTCAGTTTGAGAGTCGACTCCAGGCCCAGGCCGAAAATTTTCGCAAGATGGTGCTGGCGATGGTCGAGGATATCCGTGTCATTATTATCAAGCTCGCCGACCGTCTCCATAATATGCGTACCCTGGGGGCTATGCGGGCGGATAAACGGCGCCGTATTGCCCGTGAGACCCTGGAGATCTATGCCCCTATTGCTAACCGCCTGGGCATGAATATGATGCGTATCGAGCTCCAGGATCTGGGCTTTGCTGAGTCCTATCCGAAGCGCTATCGGGTCCTGGCCGATGCCGTTAAACGGGTCCGGGGAAATCGCAGTGAAGTAGTATCCAAGGTGCGTGATGCCATCGAGACGCGTCTGGGGGATGAGGGTCTGACGTGTCGAGTCGAGGGCCGGGAGAAGCACCTCTATAGCATCTATACCAAGATGAAGGCCAAGCGGTTATCCTTTAATGATGTCCAGGATGTCTATGCCTTTCGCATTATCGTCGACAGTGCAGATAGCTGTTACCGCGTCCTCGGTGTTGTCCATAGTCTGTACAAGCCGGTACCGGGTCGCTTTAAGGACTATATTGCGCTGCCCAAGAACAATGGTTATCAATCCCTGCACACGGTGCTCTTTGGCCCCTTTGGCCTGCCGATTGAGGTGCAGATCCGCGCCGATGATATGGATAAGGTAGCCGAGGCCGGGATTGCTGCCCACTGGCTCTACAAGATGGGCGATAATGCCGGTAATCGGGCCCAGGCCCGCGCCCGTGACTGGATGCGCGGTCTACTCGAGATGCAGAAACACGCTGGTGATTCGCAGGAATTTCTCGAGTCGGTCAAGATCGACCTGTTTCCAGAAGTGGTCTATGTGTTTACCCCACAAGGTAAGATTATGGAGTTGACCCGTGGCGCGACGGCCGTCGATTTTGCCTTTGCGGTCCATACCGATGTTGGTAATAGCTGTGTGGCGGCCAAGATCAACCGGCATCTGGCGCCTTTGAGTAGCCAGTTACATAACGGTCAGACAGTGGAGATTATTACGGCCCCTGGCGCCCGCCCGAATCCCGCCTGGTTAAACTTTGTCGTGACTGGCAAGGCCCGGACGACTATCCGCAATTACCTCAAGAACCTGAAACGCGACGAGGCTATTGGCCTAGGCCGACGACTGGTGGAGCAGGCCCTGAAGGGTTATGACCAGACCCTGGGTGATATTCCCGAGGCGGCGCTGAACAAGTTGCTGGCAGAAATTGATTGTACCTCCCAGCAACAGTTATTTGTTGAGGTCGGACTGGGGAATCAACTGGCCCCGTTTATTGCCCGGCAACTGGCCGATATCAGACCGCCACTGGCCCCGCGCGTTGCCAGCAGCACTCAGGCTATCCGCAATGTCTGGAGTCGCTATATGCCGAGCTGGCTGGGTGGTGCCAGGCCCCTGTCGCCGTTGTCTATCAAGGGCACCGAAGGCATGGTGATGAGCTATGCCAAGTGCTGTTATCCGATCCCCGGTGACCCAGTGGTTGGTTTTGTCTCGTCCGGGAGGGGGATCGTGATCCATCGCACGACCTGTAAAAACCTAGCTGACCAGCGTGATCGTCCGGAAAAATATATAGATGTGCAATGGGAGTCAGAGATTGACGCCGAGTTTCCTGTTGAGGTGAGGGTCAATGTGATAAATCGGGTTGGTGTCCTGGCGACACTGGCCACGGCCATTTCTGATCAGGGCGCGAACATCTATAATGTCGATATTGAAGATCGTGCCGGGCGTATCACTACGCTGGGCTTCATCATCACCGTCAGGGATCGACGCCACCTGGCAACCCTTATGCGCCATGTGCGTGCGTTGGAGCAGGTCGCCAAGATTCGACGGCTGGGTTAATTTTTTATGGCCTGATCAGCCTGGTAGTTGGGGATCAAGGCAAATGAATTTATTTTGTACCGTCATTACAGTATAACGCTGTGACAGTTAAACCGCTCATCCTGAGGAGAGAACAATGACACGGGAAATTATTTCTACCCCCGATGCGCCTACTGCCATCGGCACCTATTCACAGGCCGTCAAGGTCGACAATACGGTCTATCTGTCGGGCCAGATCCCGCTGGACCCAAAGTCGATGATCATGGTCGAGGGTGGGATCGAGGCCCAGATCAGCCGGGTGTTTGATAATCTCCAGGCCGTGGCCAGGGCTGCCGGTGGTGATATGGCGGATATCGTCAAGCTCAATATCTATCTCGATGACCTGTCAAATTTTGCCAGGGTCAATGACATTATGGCGACTTATTTTACTGAACCCTATCCGGCCCGGGCGGCGGTTGAGGTTTCCGCATTGCCACGCGCGGCTATGGTCGAGATGGATGCCGTGATGGTGCTCGGTTAAGGGGTAGCTCAAGGTCGTCATTGGGAACGGGATGTCAGGTGCAGGAATACAACAACGGCGTAAGGTGTCAGTCGGGAGTCACTCGCTCTCGCTGCAGTCGCCGCTGCAGCAATTACGTGGCGTTGGGGCGAAAACAGCCGAACATTTAGCCCGGCTGGGCCTGCACTATGTGCGTGATCTGTTATTTCATCTGCCGCTGCGTTACCAGGATCGGACCCGGATCTGCCCTATAGGTAGTCTGCGCCCGGGTGCTGAGGCGCTCATTGAGGCCGAGGTGTTACTGGCGGATATCCGTTTTGCCCGGCGGCGGATGCTTATGGTCAAGGTCGGTGATGGCACCGGTATGTTGCTGTTACGGTTCTTCCATTTTACTGAACGTCAACGGGAGTCCCTGAGTCAGGGGCGCTGGTTACGACTCTATGGTGAGGTTCGCCAGTCAGGTACGGGTGAGATGGAGGTTGTCCATCCAGAGTACCAGTGTATCGCCAATAAGGGTGTGCTGGCACTGGAGGCTAGGTTGACCCCGGTCTATCCAATGGGTGACGGTGTCCGTCAGGCGCTCTTGCGCAATGTCATCGGGCAGGCCCTGGCCCTGGTGGCGACGCAGGATGATGGGGTTGCGGTTGAGTGGATGTCGGCGTCACAGTTGCAGCAACTGGGGCTGATGGCGCTGGATGACGCTGTATTGGCTATTCATCAGCCCACCTCCGCGATCGATCTGGACATCCTGATGGGGCGTCGACATCCTGCCCAGAGACGGCTGGCCTTCGAAGAACTACTGGTACAGCAACTCAGCTTTCAACAACTGCGTGAGCGCATGCGTCATCAGCAGGCACCGCGCTGCCAGGGTGATGATAGCCTGCGGCAGTCGTTATTAGCACAACTGCCCTTCGACCTGACCCAAGCACAGCAACGCGTGGTCGATGAAATTGCCGCTGATCTGAGGGACGAAAACCCAATGCAACGCCTGGTCCAGGGTGATGTCGGCTCCGGTAAGACGATCGTCGCCGCAATGGCGGTGCTGCAGGTGATTGAGTCTGGTTATCAGGCTGTCATTATGGCACCGACCGAGATTCTGGCAGAACAACATTACCAGGCTTTTTCAGCCTGGTTACTGCCGCTCGGCATTGAGGTGGCGTGGTTGACCGGCAAGTTGAAAGGCAAGAATCGTGATCAGGCAGAAGAGACCATTGCCAATGGTCAGGCCCGGGTTGTTGTGGGTACCCATGCCCTGTTTCAGGAGCGCGTCGTCTTTGATCATCTCGGTCTGGTGGTGATCGATGAGCAGCATCGATTCGGTGTACATCAACGTCTGGCATTACGGGAAAAGGGCCGCCGTCATGGTCTCTATCCCCATCAATTGATTATGACAGCCACGCCGATCCCCAGGACCCTGGTGATGACCGCCTATGCTGACCTGGAGACCTCAGTGATTGATGAGCTACCACCCGGTCGTCAACCGGTAAAGACCGTGAGTATCCCCGATTTACGACGGGATGAGATCCTGCAGAGGGTTCAGTTAGCCTGTCAACAGGGGCGTCAGGTCTACTGGGTCTGTACCCTGATTGATGAGTCGGAGTCACTGGCGTGTGAGGCGGCCACTGATACCGCTGGACAACTGGCGCTGGCATTACCCGACGTCAGGGTTGGTCTGATTCATGGTCGCTTAAAGGCGAACGAGAAAGAAGTTATTATGGCCGAGTTTAAGGCCGGTGCCATTGATCTACTGGTGGCGACAACGGTAATAGAGGTCGGCGTCGATGTGCCTAATGCCAGCCTGATGATTATTGAAAACGCTGATCGCCTGGGGCTGGCGCAACTGCATCAGTTACGTGGGCGAGTAGGGCGAGGTCAGCAGCTCAGCAGTTGTGTATTAATGTATCATCCGCCGCTGGGGCAGCGTGGGCGTGATCGCCTAGCAATCTTACGTGACAGTAATGATGGCTTTGAAATTGCCCGTCGCGACCTGGAGCTGCGGGGCCCCGGTGAGGTGCTGGGGACGCGACAGACCGGTGAATGCCAGTATCGGGTGGTTGACCTGATCCGGGATCAGGACCTGATCCCGCCGGCACAACGTATCGCCAGGCAATTAATAACCGAGATGTCGCAACAGGTCGGCATTATTATGGAGCGCTGGCAGGGGCAGGCGGCGGCCTATGCCGAGGTCTAATGACGCTGGGGCTAATCCTGTTTAGCCAGGCCCAAGTCATATCTATGTAACGAAGGAGTGAGTGTGCCTAAATTGGGAACCCGAGGTGGTTTCAAGTCGAACTGGATGGATGCAACGGCCGTGCTACGGCGTAACCTGCCATTTCAGCTCCAGGATCAGTTGTTTGATCGCTGTTCGCTGACAACAAGGCTACAGCATGCCTGTGATCTGTGCAGCAATGGCGGTGGCTTCAATGTCCGGGTCCTGTCCCAGGTGCGTGGGCGTCCCCTGCATAGCGAGCGGCAACTGTTAGGCATGCGGCGCCATCACTATGCCCTGATCCGTCAAGTGTTATTGCGGTGTGGTGATTGTCCGTGGGTCTTTGCCCGCACTGTTATACCGCTGCGAACACTCACTGGACGTGCGCGGCGGCTGGATAATCTGGGTAGCCGACCGTTAGGGGCCATGTTGTTTGCGGATAAGAGAGTGGGTCGAGGTCGCATGCAGGTGGCGCGGCTACAGGCCGGCGATACGATTTATGCGGCGGTAGCTGCCGAGCTGAGCGCGGCACCTGATGCCATCTGGGGGCGGCGATCACTGTTTCACTATGCCGGAAAGCCCCTGTTGGTTAATGAGATCTTCCTGCCTGATATGGGTGCCGGGTTTTCCATCGCCGGGGTTCGGCCCTGTCAGGCCGCTTGAGTAACAGGGGATAATGATGACAGTGGAGCGCCTGTTTGAGCGTGGGTTTCAATATTATTTACTAATGCGCTTTGATCGTCCCATTGGGATCCTGCTCCTGTTATGGCCGACGCTGTGGGCCCTGTGGATTGCTGCTGAGGGCGTACCGGATGGGTGGGTGTTGACGGTCTTCGTGATGGGTGTGATCCTGATGCGAGCCGCCGGCTGTGTCATTAATGATGTCGCTGATCGTGATATTGACCCTCATGTCCAGCGTACTCGCTCACGGCCGATTGCTGCCGGCCGCGTTACTGTCAAGGAGGCGCTTATCCTCTTTGTCTGTCTCTGTGTCATGGCCTTTGTGCTGGTGTTAACGATGAATCTGATGACGATTCTGTTGTCGATTGGTGGGGTCTTCCTGGCGGCGACCTATCCGTTTATCAAGCGTTATACCCATTTGCCTCAGGTCTATCTAGGCATGGCCTTTGGGTGGGCGGTACCGATGGCATTTGCAGCCCAGACCGGGGCGGTCCCGGTGGTAGGCTGGCTGGTGTTTATAGCTACGGTTTTGTGGGCGGTAGTCTACGATACCATGTATGCTATGGTCGATCGTGAGGATGATTTACGCATCGGCGTTAAGTCGACTGCTATCCTCTTTGGCGAGGCCGATCGAGTGATTATCGGTCTGGTTCAGCTGATGTTATTGTTTGTATTGCTGTTGATTGGCCAACGTCTGGAGCTGGGTGGTTTTTATGCGACGGCGTTGATCTTGGCGACCGTTTTATCTGTTTATCAGCAATTTCTGATCCGCGATCGATTACCACCGTACTGTTTTCACGCCTTTCTCAATAACAACTGGTTTGGCCTGGTTATATTTGCAGGTATTGTGTTGTCGTATTGATGTTGATCCAGCATTGTGTCCCGGTCTCGTCTTTTAATCCCAGCTTGCTGTTAGTGGCCAGGCTGTCATCGTTTCTGTTATCGGCTTAAACTAGTAGTAGTGGTAGTTAATAGCAGTAGATGGCTGGTGGATAAATTTAGCGTATTGGTGGTTGAGTAGTTATGTTGATGTCTTTTGTGGCAATTGCGGTGGGTTTTGTCCTGCTGGTATGGGGGGCAGAGCGCTTTGTGCTCGGGGCATCGGCGACGGCGCGTGGTTTTGGTGTGTCGCCATTAATTGTTGGTCTGACCATTGTCGGGTTTGGCACCTCCGCCCCAGAATTGCTGGTGTCGGGTGTTGCAGCCTGGAATGGAAACCCAGGGTTGGCGGTCGGTAATGCCCTGGGTTCGAATATCACCAATATTGCCCTGGTGCTGGGTGTTGCCGCGCTGGTGACGCCGCTGACCGTGCAGTCACAGACCCTGCAGCGGGAGCTGCCGGTATTGTTAATGATCATGGCGGTGGTGTTAGTGCTGTTGTTTGATCAGGAACTCACTCGGGGGGATGGGTTACTACTGCTGTTGGGTATGGCGCTGATGATTTACTGGCTGGTAAGACTGGGATTACGTTCCCGCTCGGACCCAATGACCGGTGAGTATGATGCCGAGATGCCCGCGCAGATGACAGTGTCCCGGGCGCTGATGTGGTTATTTCTGGGTATGGTGGTGCTGTTTGTTGGTTCGCGGTTACTGGTGACAGGCGCGGTTGCTATTGCGGTTGATCTTGGTGTCAGTGACCTGATTATTGGATTGACCATTATTGCCATAGGTACCAGTCTGCCCGAATTAGCGGCCACCGTGATGAGCGCGATACGTAATGAACATGATATTGCCATTGGTAATGTCATCGGTTCCAATATGTTTAATCTGCTGGGGGTGATGGGTCTGCCGGGGGTGATTGCCCCTACGTCACTGAGCCCCGAGGTGTTATACCGTGACTACGCGATAATGGTCGGGCTGACCGTGGCCCTGTTTATTATGGCTTATGGCTTTCGTGGTGGGCATGGTCGTATAAACCGGATAGAGGCCCTGGTGCTGGTGAGTGTCTACGGGGGTTATCTCTATATGCTGTATTTGCATTCTACTGGTCAGGGCCTGATATAAATGAACAACTTACGGGGTTGAATGATGAATAACGAAAAATTTCAGCTGACAAATATTAAATGTGGTGGCTGTGCTACGATAATTGAAGATGGCCTGAGTGACATGGCTGGTGTTGATCAGGTGACAGTGGATGTGGCTGAGGGTGTTGTCGAGGTCACCAGTGCTGCTGAGATTTCACCGCAGCTGCGACAGCAACTGGTTTCAAAGTTTACTGATCTGGGCTATCCACTTAAGTGAACAGGAATTACAGTCAAAATAGGGTAAGTCATGACGCATGATGTTGTGCTGGATGCGGATAAACTAAAGCAGTTGGCTAAGGCCGTGCTGGAAATTGAGGCCGATGCCGTGCGCAGTCTGACTCGGCGTATTGATGATGATTTCGTCAGTGCCTGTGGTTATATGCTGCGCTGTCAGGGGCGTATTGTTGTCGTCGGTATGGGTAAGTCGGGGCATATTGGCAGTAAAGTGGCTGCGACCTTTGCCAGTACCGGTACGCCGGCCTTTTTTGTCCATCCGGGTGAGGCCAGTCATGGTGATCTGGGTATGATTACTGCCGTCGATGTTGTGGTGGCTATCTCCAATTCAGGTGAGACGGATGAGATCCTGACAATCCTGCCGCTGATCAAACGTCTGGGTGTGCCACTGATTACGATGACCGGCAATCCCCAGTCGCGGATGGCGCGAGCGGCATCCGTTAATATCGATATTAGTGTTGCCAAGGAGGCCTGCCCCCTGGGGTTGGCGCCGACATCTTCGACTACGGCTACCCTGGCCATGGGCGATGCATTAGCCGTTTCCCTGCTGGAAGCCCGTGGTTTTACTGCCGAGGACTTTGCCCGTTCCCATCCTGGCGGGCGTCTTGGCCGACGACTGTTATTATTGATTGATGAAATTATGCATACCGGCGAGCAGATACCCAGTGTGGCTGATACTGTCAGCCTGAGTGAGGCTCTGGTGGAAATGACCCGTAAGGGACTGGGTATGACGGCTGTTGTGGACGCGAGCAATCAGCTGGTAGGGATTTTTACTGATGGCGACCTGCGTCGGGTACTGGATCGACGTGAAGATATCCATGAGCTGGGTATCGCTGATGTCATGACACGGGGGGGTAAAGTTGCTCGTATGGGCATGCTGGCGGCCGAGGCCCTGCAGATTATGGAGAATTTTAAGATCAATGCCCTGCTGATTGTCGATGCAGATGATCGGCTGGTTGGTGCATTGAATATGCATGACCTGTTACGCGCAGGGGTGGTTTAGGGTGGCAATCGCCGCAGTCGTTGTGGTGGGTAAATGATGGGGGCGAAGATGGTTACAGTAGAAGAGCGGGCGGCGCCGGTTCGGTTAGTGATTTTTGATGTCGATGGTGTGATGACGGATGGCAGCCTCTATATCGATGCCGATGGGCGGGAATTAAAGGCCTTTAACTCCCTTGATGGTCACGGTATTAAGATGCTACAGGAGACAGGGGTTGAGATTGGTATTATCACCGGGCGGATGGCTCCTGTTGTTGAGCATCGTATGGCCAGCCTGGGGGTAGAGCATGTCTACCAGGGGCAGAAAGATAAACTGTTAGCCTATAATGATTTGCTGGCCAGGCTGGGACTGACGGCGGGTCAGGTAGCGTATGTCGGTGATGATGTCATTGATCTGCCCGTCATGTGTCGTGTTGGTCTGGCGATAACCGTCCCTGATACCCATTCGCTGGTGCTTGAGCATGCCCACTATCAGACCCGCCAGAGGGGTGGTCGTGGTGCTGTAAGAGAGGTCTGTGAAATGATCATGTCTGCGCAGGGTAACCTGGACCGCATCCTGCAGCGTTATGTACAACTCTGATCTGTATCATTGCTGTCAGCGATTATCGTGTCGTGGTTGGAATAAATGCTGGGTCTAGGGCGACGCCATTTTTCCCTGACGCTGATTCTGTTGGCGGCGGTGATGGGCTGGTGGTTATCACAACCACTGGAAGACCGTCTGTTTACCCCCCAGCCACTGTCGCGCCATGAGCCGGACTATTATCTTGGTGATTTCATGGCCGCCGTGGCCACTGAAGATGGCCAGTTTCGTTATCACCTGAGTGGAGCGAATATGTCCCATTATCCCGATGCAGATTCTGCTGAGATTGATCAGCCCCACGTTGTGGTTAATATGAATGCTGGTGTGCGCTGGGAGATAACCGCAGATCATGCCACTGCGGATCAGAATACAGCCTATATCCAGTTGACCGGACAGGTGTTGGTCAGTCGTTTTAGTGCTGACCAGGTGGCTGAGGATTTGATGTTAAAGACTGAGCTACTGGATATCTATGTCAATGAAAACTATGCTAAGACCGAGGCCGATGTTCAGATCGCACGGGCGACGGGTATTACTCGCGCGCAGGGTATGCATATCAATTTTCCACAACGACATTTATACTTGAAATCAAATGTCAGAGGAGAGTATGAGTCGGGTGGATAAATGCCTTGTGTTGATCTTGCTATTGAGCTGTTTCCCGCTGGTGGCGTCCGGGGACGAGCAGGCGCAAAAGATAATTATTGAGTCTGATGAGCTGGAGGTTGATGATCTGCATGGTGTTAGTGAGTACCGTGGCAATGTTGTCTTTCGCCGTGGCTCAATCCTGTTGCAGGCCGATACGGTCAAGGCCTATGAGCAGGGGCGTCAGCTGAATAATATCGTTGCTAATGGTCAACCGGTCAAGCTCAACCAGCAGCTGGATAATAACCGGGGTGAGACGCGGGCCGTTGCCGAGGTCATCGAGTATACGATCGCCAGTGAAACCCTGGAGCTGACCGGAAAGGCTCATCTCTGGCAGGCGGGTAATGAATTTACTGGGGATACCATTATTTATCATATCCAGGATGAGACCGTCGTCGCTAGGAGTGATAAGGAACCGGATAGCCGTGTCCGAATTGTGATCCAGCCTGAGTCTAGGCCAAAGATCACTCCCGCTACTCCCTCACCTGAAAAGGCCCCGGCGCCTGCCAGGCCTGCTCCCGAAGCCAATGAGCAGCTCTGATGGAGCTGGTCGTACAACATGTCTCCAAACGCTATAAGGATGTCCATGTTATCCGGGACGTATCCCTGAAAGTCAGGGGGGGCGAGACAGTCGGGCTGCTGGGTCCTAATGGTGCTGGAAAGACGACATGCTTTTACATGATCGTTGGACTAATACCCTGTGATAAGGGCTCTATCAGGATGGGGGATAAGGACCTAACCCGTTTCCCTGTCCATGCCCGTGCCCGTATGGGGCTGGGGTATTTACCCCAGGAGGCATCGATTTTTCGCAAATTGTCGGTAGCCGACAACATCCGCGCTATATTACAATCGCGCTCTGATCTTAACAGTGCTGGTGTTGAGGAGATGCTATCCAGTTTGCTTGAAGAGCTGCATATCAGTCATTTGAGCAACAGTAAGGGGATGAGTCTGTCCGGGGGGGAGCGTCGGCGCGCCGAGATAGCCCGAGCCCTGGCGACAGAACCTAAATTCATTCTGCTGGATGAACCCTTTGCGGGTGTTGACCCGATCTCGGTCATTGATATTCAGCGGATTATCAACCACCTCAAGGAGCGGGGAATAGGTGTGTTGATTACAGACCATAATGTCAGAGAGACTCTGGGGATATGTGACCGCGCCTATATCGTAAGTGATGGAACTGTCATCGCCGAAGGTGGTGCTGATGATGTCCTGGCTAATGAGCAGGTGCGGGATGTCTATCTGGGGCAGAGTTTCAGGCTATAGCTCTGTATTGGTTGTAAAATTGGGGGTACTATAAGTATTAATGAATAACTATGTAATCAGTAGTTCTGCGGTGAAGTCGTGAAACAGTCTTTACAGTTACGTATTGGTCAGTCACTGACCATGACACCGCAATTGCAGCAGGCAATCAAACTGTTGCAGTTATCCACCATGGACCTACAGACAGAAGTTCAGCAGGCCCTTGATTCTAACCCGATGTTAGAGGTTGACGAGGAGGGTGGCCAGGATAGCAGCCAGGCTAGTGATCAGGAAAGCGGTCAGGATAACTCGGCTGTGAGTGCGGATAATGTCGGCGACGACTATTCCGGTGACTCAGCGGCAGATGCTGCCATCAATGAAGACCGGGCTGTAGATTCACCGATGACTGACATCCCCGATGAGTTGCCGGTGGATAGTGCCTGGGAAGATACCTTTGATAATTTGCCCCTAACCACCCCGGCATCGGTCAGTTCCAGTAGTAATGACTATCCCAATTTTGAAAATCAGAGTGGTGACAGTGAGACCCTGCAGGAACACCTGATATGGCAATTGCAACTGACCCAGTTCACGGATCGCGACATGTTGATTGCCGAGATGTTAATCGATTCGATCGATGAACAGGGTTATTTGCGCATTGATCTGGAAGATGTCCGGTCAGCACTGCAGGTAGAGAACGACGCTGGTGATGAGCTGGAACTGAATGAGATTGAGGCGGTATTACACCGTATTCATACCTTTGATCCTGTCGGGGTGGGTGCGCGCGATTTGCGTGAATGCCTGCTGGTGCAGCTTCATCATCTTGGTCCCGAGATACCCTGGCTGGAACAGGCCCGGATATTAATTGGTGAACATATTGATTTACTCGGTTCGCGTGACTTTAATCAGTTAATGCGACGGATGAAGTTAACAGAGCAGGAATTGCGCGAGGTTATTATACTGGTGCAATCCCTTAATCCGCGCCCTGGCAGCCTGATTGCCAGCCGTCCGGCTGAATATATTATTCCTGATGTGATTGTGCGCAAGGTGAATGGTAGCTGGCGGGTGGAATTGAATAATGAGGCCATGCCGCGACTGCGAATAAACACCAGTTATTCCGGTTTAGTTAAGCGTGCCGACAATAGTTCCGATAACACCTATATGCGTAATCAATTACAGGAGGCTCGCTGGTTTATTAAAAGCCTGCAGAGTCGTAATGAAACACTGATGAAAGTGGCCACCTGTATTGTAGAGCATCAACGAAACTTTCTTGAGTATGGTGATGAGGCCATGAAGGCCCTGGTGTTGCATGATATAGCCGAAGTTATTGATATGCATGAATCAACCGTTTCCAGAGTGACGACTCAAAAATATATGCATACCCCGCGTGGGGTGTTTGAATTGAAGTATTTTTTCTCCAGTCATGTTGGTACCAGTGCTGGGGGTGAGTGTTCAGCAACGGCCATTCGGGCCTTAATTAAAAAAATGGTTGCTGAGGAAGATCCGCGTAAACCGCTGAGTGATAGCCGGTTGTCGCAGGTGTTGGGGGGACAGGGGATAAATGTTGCACGTCGAACGATAGCAAAATATCGTGAATCTATTTCGATCCCCTCTTCCAGTGAACGTAAACGATTAGTATAAAGTGAGGTAATGTTATGCAGATTAATTTAAGTGGCCATCATGTAGATATCACTGATTCTTTACGTGAGTATGTCAGTACTAAATTAGAGAAGATTAAACGACATTTTGATCATGTTGGTAATGTGCACGTGGTGCTGTCCGTAGAGAAGAAAGTGCAAAAGGCCGAGGCAACCGTATTCATTGCCGGGGGTGAATTGTTTGCTGATGCCAAGGATGAAAATATGTATGCGGCGATTGATGCCTTAACTGACAAACTGGATCGTCAGATTATCAAGCATAAGGAAAAGCAGACTAATTACCACCGTAATAGTGACGTTGGTCAAATTGAACAATAATGTAATAAGCTGGAATTAAATCATGACAGAGTTAGCTGAACTGGTATCGCTAGCACACGTAGCATGTAGAGGAAACGCCAGTAGTAAAAAGCGTGTTCTTGAGCTGTTGAGCGATCTGATTAGCAAGAATGAACCTGGTTTGACGCAAATGGATGTCTATGGCAGTTTCCTGAATCGCGAACGATTAGGTAGTACCGCGCTCGGTCATGGTGTGGCAATACCACATGGGCGCATGAGTAATATTGCTCAGCCGGTGGGGGCCTTTCTGCAGCTGAAGCATGGTGTTGATTATGAGGCTCCGGATGCCCAGCCGGTAAGCCTGTTTTTTGCCTTGCTGGTACCTGAGGACTGTACCGGGCAGCACCTAGAGATACTCTCTCATCTGGCAGAAATGTTCAGCGATGAATCCGTTTGTGAACGGCTACGTGGGGCCAGGGAGCAGGATGAACTGTATCGATTTTTGACCACGGAAGAATGGTCCGATGGCCAGAAATCTGGTGGTGTGGGACACTAAGTCAGTGGTATGCCTGCTTTACTAACAACCGCTGCGTTGTTTGATCGTTACGGCACTCGCCTTGAGTTGAGCTGGGAGGCTGGACGTTCTGGCCAGGATAGACGAGTCTGTTTAGCGACAGATTCCCCAGGGCTGGTCGATTATGAAGACCTTATCGGTAATATGAATCTGGCCCATCCCTACCGGATTCAAATCCTGAGCTATCAGGAGCAGGCCTATCTCGCCAGCCTGGGTAAAAACTCCTATGACGATGCCCTCAAGCTCCTGTTCGATTGTAATCCGGCTTTTATTGTTGTGGCCGGTGGCGCGCCTGTCACAGATGAGTTACAGCGCCATGCTGAACTCAGTCATACCGCATTGTTTTCTTCGCCACTCGACAATCGAAAGATTATAAAATTTCTACGCGCGCGGTTGGCCGATGCCCTGGCCGAGAAGATTACCCTGCACGGAGTATTCATGGATGTGATGAGTATCGGGGTGTTAATTGCTGGAAATAGTGGTGTGGGCAAGAGTGAGCTGGCGCTGGAATTATTGTCTCGAGGGCATCGTCTGATTGCCGATGATGCGCCCGAATTTTCGTGTATCGCTCCTGATATTATAAATGGCACCTGTCCCCCATTACTGGATGGGTTTCTCGAGGTGCGTGGCCTCGGAGTAATCAATGTAAGGGCGATGTTTGGCGATAGTGTCATTAAGGAAAATAAATATCTGCGTTTGATTATCGTGCTCGAATCCATGCATAAGGACAATGTGTGGGATGTTGATCGACTGCATGGCAGCAAACGGGTACGTAATGTACTGGATCTTGATATCCCCGAACTCGTATTGCCTGTGGCACCAGGGCGAAACCTTGCCGTGCTGGTTGAAGGGGCTGTTCTTAATCATATCGAGCATCTGAAGGGCTATAATGCAGCTCAGGATTTTATCGACCGTCAGGGCCGTCTCCTGGGTATAGGTGAAGAATGAAGTTACTGATAGTAAGCGGCTTGTCGGGATCGGGTAAGAGTATTGTCCTCCAGGCACTGGAAGATATGGACTTCTATTGTGTCGATAATCTGCCCATTTGTCTGTTATTAAATTTTTCTATCGAGATGGCGGCTCGCGAGAGCAGCGATTCGATGGGTAAGGTTGCAGTTGGCATTGATTCACGCAATAGTGAACAGGATCTACTTGGGTTTCGTGAGGTCATGAGCGCTATAAAGAAACAGGGGATAGAGGCCGAGATTATTTTTCTGGAGGCAAGGGACTCGGTATTGTTGAAGCGCTTTAGTGAGACCCGACGTAAACACCCGTTGACCAATAGTAAAACATCACTGGGTGCAGCAATTACGCTGGAGCGCCAATTGCTAGGGGCGCTGGCTGTTGATGCTGAACTATGTATTGATACCAGCCGCACTAATGTTCATCAGTTGCGGTTGACAGTACGTGAACGCGTTGCCCAGCGTAAGACCGCTGCTATGTCGGTTCAGTTGATGTCTTTTGGTTTTAAATACGGTGTGCCAGAAGATGCCGATTTTGTCTTTGATGTGCGCTGTCTGCCTAATCCCTACTGGGACCCGCGCATACGTATGCATACGGGCAAGGATCAGGGGGTAATCGATTATCTGAAAGATGACCCTATGGTGCAGTCAATGTTGACAGACATTAGCCAGTTTGTAGAAAAATGGCTGGCTGTATTTAAGCACGAAAACAGGAGTTATATCACTATTGCGTTAGGTTGTACCGGCGGTCAGCACCGCTCGGTTTATCTGGTTGAATGTCTGTATCAACATTTTCAAACACTCAATGAACAGGTGTTGATTCAACATCGGGAGGTATTGCAGTGACAGGTGTACTATTAATTACTCATGGTGCTGTTGGTGAATCCATGCTGGCGATGGTAGAAGAGACCCTGGGTTGTTGTCCGCTGCCAGTAAAGTCCCTGGCAGTGAGGGCTGGAGATGACCCTGTTGAACTGTTGCAGCGGGCTCAGGGGTTGGTGCTGGAGCTGGATAGCAGGGAGATTATTGTCCTGACAGATCTGTACGGGTCAACCCCAAGTAATATTGCCAGTCATCTGGCCCAGCATAATGAAGGGCTGGCCATGATTGCCGGGTTGAATATTCCGATGTTACTACGGCTCATGAATTATGCCGGTGAGCCTATGGCGGTAATGGTTGAAAAGGCGGTGAGTGGTGGCCGTGATGGCATTTTGATTTACGAGCCCGGACAAGAAGATTGAAGTGATCTCGTCGCCATTAACCATAATTAACAAGCTTGGACTACACGCTCGTGCCGCTGTAAAGCTGGTCGAGATGGCATCCGGATTCAAAAGCGATATCCTGTTGGTGCGGGGTAGTCGGCGCGTAAGTGGTAAAAGCATTATGGGCGTCATGATGCTAGCTGCCGCTCGCGGTGTCACCCTTGAACTGATCGTAGATGGCGATGATGAACAGGATGCCCTGAAGGCTATTAGCCATCTGGTTCAGCAACGCTTTGGCGAGGATGAGTAGGCGTGGGGCTAGTGCTCAACGGGATTGGGGTTGCTAATGGGATTGCTATTGGTAAATCCTATCTCCTGCAGCATGATGACCTGGAGGTCAATGAGTTTCTGGTGCCCAGGCCGTTGCTGGATGAAGAGGTAGCCCGTTACGATCTGGCGCTGCAAAAGACCCGGAAACAGTTATACAGTGTCCGTAACAAAATAGCTGAACATGCCTCGGAAGAAATCGCTGGTTTTGTCGATGCCCATTTATTAATGCTGAAAGATACCCTGTTTGTCGAGGAGCCTGTCCGCATTGTAAAAGAAAAGCAGTGTAATGCTGAGTGGGCGCTGAAGCTCCAGCGTGACGCCCTAATATTGGCCTTTGAAAAAATTGACGACCCCTATCTTAGCGCTCGCAAAGATGATGTCCATTATGTGGTTGATCGTATTTTAAGAAATCTGCTGGATCAGCCCGATGTCATAGAAGAGTCGCGTAGCCGTTGGCTGCAGGGGGGCATTGTTATTGCTGATGAAGTAACCCCAGATGAAATTATTGCCCTGCATCAGCAAGGTATTGTTGCCCTGGTCACCGAATATGGTGGCCCTCATTCCCATACGGCTATCCTGTCACGCAGCTTAGGCCTTCCCACTATCGTTGGGGTGCATCATGCCCAGCATTATTTGCGTCAATCTGATCTGGTTATAGTTGATGGTGAAACCGGCGCTTTTTACATTGATCCAGACAAGGTCGAGTTACAGCACTTTCGTTGTCGCCATGATGACCAGATAAGTCGTTACAGGGCGCTGGAATCTCTACGTGATATTCCGACCATCACCCAGGATGATACGGCTGTTCTGTTGCAGTGTAATGTTGAACTGGAGGCTGATATAACGGCCAGTCAGGCGGTGAAGCCCGATGGTGTCGGGCTGCTGCGTACCGAGATGTTATTCATGAATCGTGATGACCTGCCCGGAGAAGATGAACAATATGAGTTTTATGCAGCAGTGGTCAGGTCGATGCAGGGCTCGCCAGTCACGATTCGTACGCTTGATATTGGCGCCGATAAACACCCCCAGTCATTAAGTTCGATGGTTGCTGGTCATCCGAATCCGGCGCTTGGCCTCCGGGCGATACGGCTATGCCTGCGTGAGCCCAGTCTGTTGTTGCCCCAGTTGAGGGCGATACTTCGGGCCTCGGCTGTCGGAAAGGTGAGGATTATGATTCCGATGTTGACAACCCTGGATGAGGTCAGGCAGATAAAGCGGCTGATCAACCTGCAAAGACAATTTTTGCTCACTCGTGGCTTTGATGTTGCTGACAATATCCCGTTGGGGGGGATGGTGGAGGTGCCAGCGGCGGCAGTAATGGCCGATATGTTTGCCCAGCACCTGGACTTTCTCTCCATCGGGACCAATGACCTGATTCAATATAGTATGGCTGCAGACCGTATGGATGATGAGGTCAACTACCTGTTTGATCCGTTGCATCCTGCTGTACTGCGCTTGATACTCATGACCATCAGGGCTGGCAATGTAGCAGGAGTACCGGTATCTATGTGTGGCGAGATGGCCGGTGATCCTGCTTTTACACGGTTGTTACTTGCTATGGGGCTGCGAGAATTTAGTATGCAGCCGGCCAGTCTGATGGTTGTTAAAGAGATAGTAAATAGCAGTTATATTCCTGAACTGCTCTGCCATTTTGGGGATCTCGATCAGCTGCATAGTAGCGAGGTTATACACCAGTTAATCGACAAGGTTAATAATCCAGGTACAACCGCGTTGCACTGAACAGATACGACACTGACTAAAAAGTTAGTGCGGGCGTCAGTGATACAGCTTTGATATGATGCCCTGAGTTGACAGGCCATACGCAGATAACTGGCCAGCTGATTTTATCAACGTAACAATTTTTTTGGGTATTTTCCGTGTCGGATCAGGAACGCAAGCAAAATCGACTTAGAATTTTATCGACCGCCCTGGAACGCGGAACGATTGCTAATGTTCGGACGATGCTTAACGGACTACACCCGGCAGAAATTGCCCATCTGCTTGAATCCATGCCGCAACAGCAACGCAGCCTCCTGTGGGAGTTGGTTGATCCTCAGCTTGATGGTGACATCCTGACCCATGTTAATGATGAGCTGCGTGCCAGTCTGATCATGGAGATGGATCCAGAAGAACTGGTGGCGGCGACTGAGAGCATGGAGCCAGATGACCTAGCCGATATCATTGGTGACCTTCCCGATGTAGTTATCAGTGAGGTGCTGCAATCGATGGACGAGCAGCATCGCCATCGGGTTGAATCAGTTATGTCCTACCCGGATGATACTGCCGGTGGTTTGATGAACACCGATACCATCACGATCAGGCCTGATGTAACTATTGATGTGGTATTGCGTTATCTGCGTCGCCATGGTTCAGTGCCGCAGATGACCGATAATCTCTTTGTCGTTGATCGTAAGGATCGTTATCTGGGGCAGCTGCCTGTAACGGTGTTGTTGACGCAGCAGCCTGGTGCCAGTGTTGCCGAGATGATGTCAAGGGAGACAGCGGGTATTCCAGCAACAATGAAAGTGGCTGATGTGGCCAGCCTGTTTGAACACCGGGACTTGGTGTCGGCACCCGTTATCGATGATGGCCAGCGGCTACTGGGTCGTATTACTATTGATGACGTCGTTGATGTCATCAGGGATGAGGCCGAACATACGATGATGAGTATGGCTGGTCTTCATCAGGCCGACGATATGTTTGCGCCGGTGTTAGTTAGTGTGCGTCAACGCAGTGTGTGGTTGGGCATTAATCTGCTTACCGCTTTAGTGGCCTCGTGGGTCATCGGTTTGTTTGAAGCTACGATAGACAAGGTTGTTGTGCTGGCAGTGCTGATGCCGATCGTCGCCAGTATGGGTGGCATAGCCGGTAGTCAGACACTGACACTGGTTATTCGAGGTATTGCGCTGGGTTATATCGGTGGCAGTAATGCCAAACAGCTCTTGTACAAAGAGCTTGCAGTTAGTCTCTTCAATGGCGTTATCTGGGCAGTGATTGTTGCGACTGTAGTTATAGCCTGGTTTGGTAATATCAAAATCGGTTTGATTATTGCTTCAGCGATTATAGTCAATCTGGTCTGTGCCGCTTTTTCCGGGGCAACAATACCGATGTTATTGCGCCGGCTGGGGGTTGATCCAGCCTTGGGCGGCAGTGTGATGTTAACAACTGTGACTGATGTCGTTGGTTTCATCGTTTTCCTCGGGCTGGCGACCTTCTTTCTTTTATGACGACACCGCGGCCGGTTGGCAAATGACAGATTTTAAGTTACAACTATGTCCCCATGAATAGGCTGTTACAAGTAGATCAACTGTGTCGTCGATACGGCAATATAGCGGCCGTATCGGATATCAGTTTCAGTGTTGAATGTGGCGAAATCCTGGGTTTTCTGGGCCCCAATGGGGCTGGAAAGTCTACCACCATGAATTTGCTGACAGGGAACCTGGCGCCCTCTGCTGGACAGATAATGATTGATGGCCATGATCTGCTGGATGACCCGGCGGCAGCCAAGGCCAAAATTGGTTACCTGCCGGAACAACCGCCCGTCTATCGTGAACTCACTGTCGATGAATACCTGAGTTACTGTGCCCGGATCAATCAGATAGAAAAAAAACGTGTTAAAGATGCTGTGACTATTGCCCGTGAGCGCTGCGGGCTAACGGACGTTGGCCGACGGTTAATTGGTAACCTCTCCAAGGGGTATCAACAACGTGTGGGTATTGCCCAGGCCATCATTCATACTCCGGCCCTGGTTATCCTTGATGAGCCCACTGTGGGTCTTGACCCGATTCAGATCCGGGAAATTCGTGAGCTCATATTAATGCTGGGGCGAGAGCACAGTGTCATCCTGTCTACACATATTCTGCCTGAAGTTCAGTCTGTCTGTGATCGGGTCCAGATTATTGATCAGGGCAAGCTGGTTTATAACGATTCGATTAAAGGGCTGGAGCAACGGATGCAGTCATTCAGTCTGATATTGGCGTTGCAGAACCCACCGCCGGCACAGGTGCTGCTACAGCTTGAAGGCGTCTCTGGTGTCGAGACCCTCGAGGAGGGTCGATTCAGGGTGCAATTCAAGCCAGAGTACAATCCTGCCAATGCCCTGGTTGAGGCCAGTGTTGCCCATCACTGGGGGTTATTTGAGTTAGTGCCAGAACGGATGTCACTGGAACAGGTGTTTGTTGATATCACCTGTACGGAACACCCTGACCTTCCAGGGGAGGTCGCATGATCCGTTTTATTGCCGCCCGGGAGTTACGGAGCCTGTTTCTATCACCACTGGCATGGACGATATTGGCTGTTGTGCAGGTGATCCTGGCCTTTATGTTTTTTTCCCAGATTGATTTTTATGTTCAACTGCAACCACGTTTGGCGCTGATGCCGGCGGCACCAGGTATAACAGAAATGATTGTGTCACCGTTGTTTGCTAATGCAGCCATCGTGCTGTTACTGGTTGTGCCACTGTTGACAATGCGGTTAATAAGTGAGGAGCGACGAAATCAGACCCTGAGCCTTCTATTTTCTGCGCCAGTATCGATGACCCAGATTGTGCTGGGTAAATATATTGGGGTGATGACCTTTCTAATGCTGCAATTGATATTAATCATTGTTATGTCGCTATCATTATTATTGGGTGGCGCGCTCGATTTTGGTGTATTGGCATCCTGTAGTCTGGGGCTGGCCCTGTTATTGGCCAGTTTTGCCGCCCTGGGTCTGTTGATTTCGACATTGACAGCACAACCCATTGTTGCCGCAGTTGCAACCTTCGGTCTGTTACTGTTGTTATGGATAATGCAGTCATCAGCCAGTAGTGGTTCAACAGATGGCAATGTAATGTCATATCTGTCTGTATTGAGCCATTATCAGCCCATGCTCAGAGGGGTATTTAGCAGCGCCGATATTATCTATTTTGCCTTATTTATTGCGACCTGCCTGATGCTTTCTATTCGGCGTCTGGATGCCGACCGGTTGCAGCCATGACTGTATGGGTGCGTGAATGAAGGTAACAGCGCAGTCACGACGTAACCTGCGGGTGAATAATGTCCTGTTTGTGATCCTGTTGCTGGTTGCTGTTGGACTCCTGGCCTGGTTGAGTACGCGCTATGTTTATCAGAGTGACTGGACCGCTAATGGTAGAAATACCCTGGCCGTTGAGAGTGCTGCTGTATTGGACAAGTTTGCCGGGCCGATCAGTATTACCGTTTTTGCCTCCGAAAATGATGAGCTGAGGCGTTATCTGAAAGATTTAATGACGCGTTATCAGCGTCTCAAGCACGATATATCTCTAAGTTTCGTTAACCCAGACCTGGAGCCGCAACGTGTTCGTGAGTTGGGGATTACTGTTGATGGCGAGATGTTGATTGCGTATGACGGCCAGACAGAACAGTTGAATGACCTGACTGAGCGGGGGCTGAGTAATGCCCTGCAACGGCTATTGCGCCGTGGCGGGGGCAAGATTATCTTTATTCAGGGCCACGGCGAACGCAATCCGAGGGGGCAGGCCAGTTATGATCTGAGTCAATGGGTGACGCAACTGGAATCCAAGGGCTTCGAGGTTACAACGATCAATCTGGCTCAGGATGTTATGCCGGTGGTGGATGATGCGAATGTCTATGTGCTGGCCTCATCACGGAGTGCACCTCTAGCTGCAGAACTGGAAAAGATCCAGCAGCTGACGGCGGGCCGTTTTTTATGGTTGGTAGATCCAGGTTCTTTAAAGGGTCTGGATGCGCTGGCTGACCAGTTGTCATTGACCTTTAATCCCGGGATGATTGTTGACCCGAATATCTCTCAGGTTGGTTTGATGCTGGTGGGTACTGATGACCCGCGCATGACACTGGTGACCAATTACGGTCAGCACCGGATTGTAGAGGGTTTTGCTTTTAATACCCTGTTTCCCATGACTCAGTCGCTGACGATAAAGCGGGATAGTGACTGGCGGGCAACGGCCTTTTTATCGACAATGAGCAATGTCTGGCAGGAGACGGGCCAGGTACAGGGTCAGGTTAGTTTTGATGACAGTGATATTGCCGGACCACTTGATATTGGTGTTGCCCTGAGTCGTGATGACAATGTCCAGCAAAATGCAGATGGTCACCCGGATGAGGCACGTGTTGTCGTTATCGGTGATGGCGATTTTCTATCCAATGCCGCCATTGGTGTGGGTGGTAATCTTCAGCTGGCGATGAATATTATTCACTGGCTCAGTGGTAACGACCCGTTGGTTAATGTGCCGGTCAAGATTTCCAGTGATACCGAGCTTCATCTAAGTTCGACCGTTGTGCTGGTCATTGGCGCGGGGTTTCTATTGTTGATACCCCTGGCCCTGCTGTTGAGTGGTCTTGGTATCTGGTGGCGCCGGCGTAAATACTAGGCCGGTCGTTGATTGGTGGTGAATGACAGGGTGTATATAATATGTTGAGTCGAAAAGCCGGTACTAATCTGGTCTTAGCCATTGTTGTCATGGTATTGAGCCTGTTCGTCTACCTGGAGCCAGGTCGGGAAGAACCCGTCGATGCGCCGCTACTGACGCCCCTGCTGGCCAGCGATATACAGGTTATCGAGTTACAGGCCGGTAGTGCGGCCCCCATCCGCTTGCGTCAAACTGGTGGTCAGTGGTCAGTGGTGACCCCGATACAGGTGGCGGCTAATCAACAACGAGTTGATGTCCTGTTGGCAATACTCAAGGCCAGGGTGTATGCCCAGTTTGCCCGGGATGAACGCCCGTTAGCAGTGTTTGGTCTCGATCAACCTAGTGGCAGCATCCGTCTAAATGGCCTCAATATTACATTTGGAGACACTGAGTCGCTGCATCATCGCCGCTATGCCATGGTGGCTGATCATATCTATCTGATTGATGATCGTTACTACTATCAATCACAATTACTACTGACAGCATTAGTAGATAATTCTCTGTTGTCGGATAAGACGGCGTCAATCACGCGGATAAGCTTGCCAGGCCTGGATGTCAGCCGGGGTGAAACGAAGGTGGGTGACGGAGCGTCTTACTCGGTCGATCAGATTGTCCGGTTTATGGATCGTTGGCAGCATGCTCAGGCACTTCAGGTCAGTCAGTATGATAGTGATCCTGCTGGCGGTCAGATTGAAGTATGGCTGGATAATGGTGAAACCATAGCATTTGATATCCTGGCTGATGGTTTGGCTGCTAATCCAGGGAGCGAAATGGGGATGATATTAGGTCGCAAAGATGTGGGTTTGCGTTATCACTTTGGCGCTGATCAGGCGGCTCAGCTAGTCACTATCTCGCCCACCTTCGCGGCAAACAGGGCAGACGAAGTGACATCTGGCCCGCGCATCAATCTTGATGATGTCACCAATTAGATGTTAAATGTCTGGTTGTTTAAGTATGCCTGAGTTACCCGAAGTCGAAACGACCCGGCGTGGCATCCTCCCGCATGTGCAGGGGACGAGTGTAATTGCGGTGAAGGTGCGGCAACGACAGCTGCGTTACCCGGTGCCGCCACAGTTGTCACGTCAACTGGTCGGGCACCCGATTTTAGATGTTCAGCGGCGCGGAAAATACCTGTTATTGTTGACGCCGGTGGGCACGGTCATTATTCATCTGGGTATGTCTGGGAGTCTGCGCCTGGTGCAACCGGATGAACCGCCAGGTCCGCACGATCATGTCGATCTGTGTCTGGATAATAATAACTGCCTGCGCTTCCGTGATCCACGCCGCTTTGGCATGGTGTTGTGGACCCGGCAATCAGCTCATTCCCATAAGCTGCTTAATAAGCTGGGTCCCGAACCGCTGGCGGCAAATTTTGTTGGCGACTATCTCTACCAACGTAGTCGTGGCCGTAGGCAGGCAATCAAGTTGTTCGTGATGGATAGTCATTGTGTCGTCGGGGTTGGGAATATCTATGCCAGTGAGGCTCTGTTTCGTGCGGGTATCCACCCGCTTCGCGCAGCGGGCCGGATCTCTGCGTCTCGGTACGATGGCCTAGTTAGCGCTATTAAGGCCGTGCTACAACAGGCCATTGGTGAGGGCGGGACAACTTTGCGTGATTTCTACTATGGTGACCATCAGCCGGGTTATTTTGTCCAGTCATTACGTGTCTATGGTCGCGCAGGTCAGGCCTGTGAGGACTGTGGGACTCCCGTTCGTATCATTCGTCAGGCGCAACGCGCAACTTACTATTGTCCACATTG
>CAZYTT010000018.1:0-24260 GCA_964650235.1 uncultured Gammaproteobacteria bacterium
TATGATAGGCCATAGTAATTAGCTATTATTATAAATAGAATACGCAATTTAGGGTAATATTTAGTTTTAATGGTTAGGCAAGGCACCATGGCAGCAAAATAACCTAGAATAATATATGGATTTAGCGTAATATTGATATGGAAATTATTGATCCTCTAAAGGTATGCTGTCTTCAACTAGATCAATGATTAAGCCTCATCTCTTCATTCTAATTATTGGCCTGTTCGCTCCTGAGTGTGGATGGGGTGCATCATTGTCGCTATTCTATCCTGTTTATCACACTAATCATGATAGTGTGGTCTCGATACTTGTTGACGAGATAAAAAAGCACGCCCAGATTCCGATTCACATATATCCCATCGAAAAAAACAATCCCAGGATAAATCCATTCAACCTTGAATCCTTAAAACGGGATGATTCAGTAATAGCAATAACGCCGTTTATAACATCGCTGTTACGAGCAGCGAAATACGAAGGTGTAATAACTGAGGCATTCCCTGATGAAAATACAAATTATAATGCCTCTAATATTAACTTTGTAAGCATGAGGTCTGAACCGGATGATTATTTAAGAGCCTTAAAACAGTTATCACCAGGCATTAATGCCATTGAAGTGATGTTAAACAGCCAATCAGTCACATTCCAGCACAAGAGGGATTTATGGTTGGAATCCGCTAACAGTTTTAATATAAAAATAATGGTACATGGCGTTAACAATTATCGGTCGGGCTATCCAGTTATTAATAATATATTTGAGACTATTAAACCATTTAAAACCGCAGTTTTTGTTGATCAGGCTATATTATCTTTTAGAGATAATGAGGGATTATCCATAGTCATGGATCGTTCTTGGAGGTCCAATGTGCTGACACTAACCAATTCAATACATATGGTTAAAAATGGCATAGCATTTACGACTGTACCTGCAATAACAAAGTATGCAGAATTAATAATTACAGTGGCGACACGAAATATAAGCGTTAGTCATAAACCACGTCACAATAATGATAAATACGATGTATTTATAAATTTAAGAGTTTTAAGACACCTTAAGATCGATCCTGATTTAGAACGGAATAAACACTTTATTCCTCTGGTCCCTTCGGTGAAATAATTTTAATGAATAAATTATTGAAGAGTCTTTATTCAACTTTTCCCATCATAATGGCTTCAGCTATTATTTCTATTATTGTGGCGATGTTGGTTTTGTACCCAATTGCCTCAAAATATATTGAAAATTTTTCCCGGGAGTTCATCATCAATGAAGAAGGAGAGTATTTTCAGTTATTAAAATCTGGTTTGATCATTCCAATATTGAGTCAATCAAAAGTTAGTGCTCAAGCAGTCCTACATCAATTTGAAGAAATGAAAGACACGAATGCAATTATCGTAAAGACAGATGCATTTTCAGTTCTACTTCGTGATAGTAAAGTTTTAAGAGAAGTGGCCGCCCAGTCGGAATCTCTAACAGAATTTGGCCCTGAAATTATATATGAAGATAAGGACCGGTGGATTTTTTCATTTTCTATTATCGATAGTCTAGATGAACCAGTTTTTTCTGATGCAAATTTAAAATCAGTCATTGGCCGGGTCTTTATTGAAATCAATAAAAGTAGTCAACAGACCTTAATTCGTACAATGATGACACTGATGGCTCTAATATTGGTTGCAGGGCTACTTTTTATTGTATTAGTTCTATTTATTGTTTTTCGTACAGTCACCATACCGTTGCGAAAAATTATTTTTGCGATGACACACTATAAAGATAACTCTTCTCATGTAATTCAATATAGCTGGTGCCCAACTGATATCAGGTATATGACTGATACCTATAATAATATGTTGGATCTGATAGAAAAGCATGGAAATAAAATAAAGCTTCATGCGAATACCCTTGAGCAAAAAATAGAAGAAGGTCTTGCTGATATCAAAGAGAAAAATATCGATCTGGAATTAGCGAAAATAAGGGCGGAAAAAGCCAATAAAGCAAAAGATCATTTTGTGGCAAATGTAAGCCATGAAATCAGAACACCGATACAGACTATTATTACCTCAGTTGAATTACTCAGGCATAATAATAATAATGAGGCCTTTGATATAATTGACAGGTCTGCTGATCAATTGCTGGAGCTGATAGAACAAATACTTGACTATTCAATCATTGATTCTAAGCAGGAAAAACTAAACCAATGTAAGATAAATCCTTGCCAGTTGATTGAGAGTGTCACCGCCCTAGAAAAACCTATCCTACAAAAAAATAAAAATCAACTAACATTTAATTGTAATGGCTATGAGAAAGATCCATCATTTCTTATCCTCATTGATAAGGTGAAATTCAAGCAGGTATTGAGAAACCTTATTAGTAATGCTAATAAATATACGCATATAGGGATGATTGCTGTTACTGTAAGCAATATAAAAAAAGATGACACGGCATATTGTCAAATTCAGGTCGCTGATACTGGATGTGGCATCTCAAAAGAGGCTCTGGAATATATTTTTCATGCTTTTTTTCAGGCTGGCTTGGGTGATGGTATGGATGCACAGAAACGAGCAAATCAGGGTATAGGGTTGGGCCTTAGTATTTCAAAGAACCTATTAAAGCAGATGCACGGAACAATATCGGTTGAAAGTGAAATCGAGAAAGGTTCAGTATTTACCCTGTTATTTCCAATTGCATCTAATGATGAAAATTCAGATCCGTGTGTAACAGGGGTTAATCAGGTGCTGGATTCAGGCCATCCCGCTAGGGGTTTGAATATTCTGATTGCAGAAGATCACGTTGTTTTTCGTGCTGGTTTGAGTCAGATGCTGGGTCAATATAATGCCATTACTCAGGCAAAAGATGGCCAGGCCGTTATCGATTTGTTTAACGATGGAAAGATATTTGACATAATTATTATCGATGTTCATATGCCGAATATTGATGGCCTTGAGACAGTTAAACGTCTTATTAAGGCACAACAGATTTTGCCAAGACAAGTTATATTCCTGACTGCAGATATTACTGATGCGAAAATAAATGAGGTCAAAGAATTAGGATGCCAAATGCTCTATAAGCCGTGCAAACTGGGTCAGTTAAATAAAATTTTAATAAAAGCAACACGGGACAGCGTTTCGCAAAAAAACTGATGAAAATTTTACATTAGTATTGTTATTATTCTTATTCGTTTCTAGATAGATACTATAATTTACAGTTAAACAGCTTTATAAAGTTACGGGTCGATTGTTCAGCGATGAGCGCTACAGGTATCTGTCTGATCTCAGCTAATTTTTCAGCAACATATCGGGTGTTTGCCGGCTGGTTGGGCCTGCCGCGAAGAGGTACCGGGGTCAGATAGGGAGAGTCAGTCTCTACCAGGAAACGTTCGTCGGGGACCTGTCTTGCAACCTCCTGAAGTTCTTCTGTATTTTTAAAGGTAATAATGCCAGAGAAAGAGATATAAAACCCTAATTCCAATGCTGCCTTAGCCAGTTCAATGCTGCCAGTGAAGCAGTGCATAACACCACCAACCGCCGCTGCCCCCTCTTCCTTCAGGATGCTAATCGTATCGAGTTCTGCATCACGGGTATGGATGATTAATGGCTTATTTGCCTCTAAAGCTGCACGGATGTGTGTACGAAAACGCTGGCGTTGCCACTCCAGGTCACCATTGCTTCGAAAATAATCAAGGCCGGTCTCACCAATAGCAATAATGTCAGGGTCGCTGGCTAACATGACCAGCTCATTAACGCTGGGTTCGATACAGTCTGGCTCATTGGGGTGTACGCCTACCGAGGCAAAAATATTAGGATAGGTATGAGCAATCTTCAGGACCTGAGGGAACTCCTCAAGAGTAATTGAGATGCAGAGCATATGAGAAATGCCGCTCTCCATAGTTCTTGATATCAGTTCATCTAAATTGTAACCAAGTTGCTCTAGCTTAAGACAATTGAGATGGCAATGCGAATCAATCAGCATTGATGTCATAGTGAGATCAGTCCGGTTCGAATAGTGAACGGTACAATAACAGATAATTTGCTAAGTTTGGAGGTTCTAAATCAATCCATGTTACATGGTATGTGTCTTGCGGTCGCTTTGTGCCGTACCTGCAAGATAGGTCTCAATTTTATTTCTAATGACCTGACCATCATTATCAGTAAACTGAACACCTATACCGGGTAAGGTAGTGCCATGGCTAGCACTTGGTGGATTTATCCATATAACCTTGCCGACGACAGGCATTTTTTCGGTCTCTTCCATTAGTGATAACAGAATAAAGACTTCTTCACCAAGCTGGTAGGGTTTGTTAGTTGGGATAAAGATACCGCCACCTTCAATATAGGACATATAGGCTGAATACAGTGAGCCCTTATCCTTAATGGCAAGTGACATAATACCCTGGCGTTGGGCGGGCTTTTTATTTTCAGTCATATTTAGTTTCAGCTATTTGTCTGATTAACGATTCCATTCAATCAAAATATCTTCCAGCATTAATTGTTGGTTTAACGGTTCATCAAGCCAGCGAATGTTTTGCTCAACCTTATCCAGGTAATGAAATAAGCGTTTATTGCTCTTTTTATTACCAAGTATTGTCAGTCGTTGCCTGAAGTCCTCGTTCGATACCGGGGCCTTATCAGATACCAGCCTCAATCGGATAATATCGACGATCCAGCTATGTAGACAATATAGCGATTCTTTCACGCCTAACTTTAGCCACTGGGCCGCTATATTTATCGGGTCGACACCCTGTAAAACGATCGACTCCAGGCTGCTGAACAGCTCCTCGCGGATCCTGGGGAGGTCCATTATGCTATATTGCAACGCCAGGAAAGGGGCATTTCCAGCTAATCTGAGCACCAATTCGAGAGCCCTGGCATCGATATGGTCGGATAACCACGGTTGTATGGCGGATGGATCAGGTGTCAGAAAGCTCAATTGTTGGCAGCGACTGCGTATTGTCGCGGGTAAGAAGGCCGGTCTTGCACTGCACAACAACATCACGGTACCTTCAGGTGGTTCTTCAAGAGTTTTGAGTAATGCATTGGACGAATTATGATTTAATTCATCTGCTGGTCTCAGGATGACCACTTTTCCATGATTAAACTGGGATTTCAGGTTCAGTTTTTCTATGACCTCCCGCACCTGGTCAATACTGATATTTTTTTTGCCAGCAGGTGTTGTGAGATACATCATGTCTGGATGGCTTGAGGCTCGGTTTAACTGGCAGGGTTTACACTGGCCACAAGGAGCCCCGGTGGGCGTATTTTTATGACATAACAACGCAAGTGCCAGGTAATGGGCAAAATATCGCTTACCGACGCCCTCCGGGCCGCTGAGGAGCAAGGCATGGGGTAAGTTCCGTTTTTGGATGCGCTGCCACAGGTCCTGCCACATGCGCTCTTGCCAGGGTAATAATGCTGTCAGGCCGACTGGGTTGCTCTCCATCACGTTTAATTCAGACATTTTGATTGCAATAGTCCTCAAGGACAGCTTTGATCTTCTGCTGTACCTGTTCCAGTGATTGACTGGCATCAACTAATCTAAACCGTGGGTGGTTATGAGCCCGTTCCAGATAACATTGACGGACGCGCTCAAAAAAGGCTAACTGCTGACGTTCAAATCGATCCGGACCCTCAGCCCTGTTGCGTGTTCTGGCCAGGCCTTGGGCCACCGGGATATCGAGAAAAATGGTTAAATCGGGCTCCAGCCCCTGTTGTACCCAGTTCTCCAGAGTACCAATACGATCCTGGCTAATGCCCCGTCCCGCCCCCTGATAGGCATAGGTTGCATCTGTAAAACGATCACACAGGATCCAGTCCCCTCTGGCCAGGGCTGGTTTTATCAGGGCGTTTAGATGTTCGTTGCGGGCAGCAAAGACCAGTAATAATTCAGTGTCATCACTCATGCCGTCATGGGTATGGCCGAGTAGCAGGGCTCTTATCTCCTCGCTGAGGACCGTTCCACCAGGTTCACGCGTCTGGCTAACTGGTAGGCCTCGGGCCTCCAGCAGGCTCCTTATATAGGTCATATTGGTGCTTTTACCTGCGCCTTCACTACCTTCTATGGTTATAAAATGTCCTTTCAACTTATCTAGTTCCATTACCTGACTTCTTTAACTGAAATTTTCGTACGGCTTGATTGTGTTCTGTAATGGTTGCCGAGAAGTAATGGGTGCCATCACCGCGGGCAACGAAGTAAAGTGTATCACCATCTTCTGGATGAAGAGCGGCCAGAATTGAATCTGCCCCTGGCATGGCAATAGGTGTTGGCGGCAGGCCATGACGACGATAGGTATTATAGGGCGTATCATTTTTCAGGTCTCGAGAACGGAGATTGCCGTCAAACTGATCTCCAAGGCCGTAGATCACAGTGGGGTCTGTTTGCAGCCGCATACGACGTTGCAGACGCCGAATAAATACCCCGGCTATCTGCCGACGCTCACTGGCAACTGCAGTCTCTTTTTCAATGATAGAGGCCAGAATCAGGGCCTCGGTTGCGGAATTTAACGGTAGATTCAAATCACGATTGGTCCAGGCGTCAAGTAAAAAATTATCCATGGCAATATAGGCTCGGCTGAGGAGCTGACTTTCTGACATACCGCGGGTGTAATAATAAGTATCAGGATAAAACCGTCCTTCAGGATGAGTATCCTCATGAGCCAGTTTTGCCATAATGGCATCTGGCGCTAGCCCCTTTAAATCATGGTTTAACGCCGGGAGTATCGATATATAACGTCGCAGCTGTTTAAAGCGCCAGCCCTCAATAATCGTAAATGGATATTGAATAACATCACCACGAGTAATTTTTGCCAGAAACTGCTCAATAGTTATTCCCTGTTCTAGTAAATATTCACCGGATTGAATCTTATCATCCTGGTCATGCAGGCGTGCTATCCAGGTTAGATATTTCGGGTGCTTAATAATCCCACGGGTATAGAGATCATTTGCTACAGCAGTTAGACTGCTGCCCGGTTGCAGGTCATAACGCCAGGCCTTCTTGCTACTATCTGTTCCGGAGCCGGTTGCGGCGAGGTTTAGAGGTGATTGTAAAAAATAGCGGACATCCATAATGTACCAGCCTGTCCCCAGGCTGCTGATCAGTATTATTATGCCAAGGAGCTTGCTCGTAATAAATTGTTTTAACATGCTAGCCAATGCCTTCAATGACAGCTTGTGGTTAATAAATTAATACTGTAAGTAATCATGCAATAACCTGGCAATGGAATGGGTCAAATCATTCTGCGTATAGGATGCCGGAGAATTGTTATCAATAATCCGGCTAACAGACCAGATACCAATAACACAATTACAGACAAATATTTCGTCAGCACTTATGATATCAGTGATAGAAAGCTGTTGTTCCCTGACTTCGAGACCATGGTTGATATCATCATTGAGAATCAAACGGCGGATAATACCCTTCACGCCACAATCATTCAGCAGTGGTGTGAACAAACATTTGTCCTTAATGATGAAGACATTGGTTTTTGTCCCTTCGATAACATGACCTTGCTGATCAAGCATTAGGCCCTCAGCAATGTACTCATCATCCCATTCGCTACTTGCCAGGACCTGGTCGAGTCTGTTGAGGTGTTTAATTCCAGACAGCGATGGATTCATGCTTAGTCGTGTCTGACACCAACGTAGACTGATCCTGTTGACTGGTGATGCACCTGTTGGCCAGATAGTCGCAGATATGATGCGGTTTACATCATTATTCTGTGGACGATAACCACGGTTACCCTCACCTCTCGTAATAATAATTTTAACTATAGATTTATGTCCCGCGCTGCGACCAACAATCTGGCATTCCTGTTCTAATAATGCCACATCAGGTAGTTTGATATTTAGACGTCTGCAACCTTCTGTCAAACGTTGAATATGAAATTGCCACAGTGGAATCTGGTCATTGACCATAACCATGGTTTCAAACAGACCATCGCCATAACTTAGGCCCCGGTCACTGGCGCTGACCTTAGTTGTTGGCTGGCCGTTGATCAACATTACTATCCCATCCTAGCTCACTTCGTATTTCTGCTTCAGACTTACCAAGGGCAAGTAAAAGGCCTATTGCCTTGGCTCGGGTTTCATCAAGTTCACGTAAGGGTATTGAGTCATTAACTATTCCGGCACCCGCCCGAAATTTTAATTCATTTTTATATAGGCTAAAGCTGCGAATAAGAATATTCAGATCCATACTCCCATCCCTGTTCAGGTAACCCATTGCGCCGGTATAGCAACCTCTTGCCTGCTGTTCCAACTCGGCGATAATTTCCATGCAGCGAACCTTGGGGCAACCGGTGATTGTCCCACCTGGAAAAACAGCACGGATGATTTCACCGGGAGTGAAATTCTCGTGTAGCTTTCCTTCAATATTTGAAACGATGTGATGAACGTGGGTATAGCTCTCTAAGGTCATCAATTCATCAACCTTTACCGAGCCTGGTTTGCACACCCGTCCCAGGTCGTTGCGTTCCAGGTCAATAAGCATAATATGCTCCGCCTGTTCTTTCGGATGCTGGAGTAAGCGCATAGAAAGCCTATGATCATCTAGCGTGTTTTCGCATCGAGGGTGAGTACCGGCAATAGGTCGGGTAGTGATGGTGCGCTCACGGTTGACGGCAATCAAGCGTTCAGGCGAAGAGCTAATGATTGACCACTCTGGTGTTGTACATAAACCGGCGAAGGGTGATGGATTTTTTTGCCTGAGGATGCGGTACAAATCTGAGCCAGTACTCAGTCCCGATGTACGAGCTTGCCAAAGGCGTGACAGGTTTACCTGAAAGACATCCCCTTCCTTGATGTAGTCTTTAATTCTATCTACAGAATCAAGAAATATATCCGCTGATTCTTCCTGTAAATCAGTTATTTCAAATGGCCTTTGTAGTGAGTTATTTTCAGGACCTGACTTATGCAGTTGTTCAATGTCTTCAAACAGTTGATTCAGACAGTCTTCATAACCCTGCTCTGCTACTAATATAATTCGCTGTTTTAAATGATCTCGTAATATGGCTGCAGGGCAGCGTACGGCCATGGCCCTTGGTTCAGCAGCATGAGTAACAGCTCTTAGCCTCAGGGTGTTTTCTATCTGCTGGGCCAGCTCATAGCCCAGGTAGAGGAACCAGCCGCCGGTAAATGGCAGAATATTCTCCTTATCACTAGGTAAAATTTCTCGCGACCATAAATGATCAAGCTGATCAAGGAAGTCGATATTATCATTATGGTTACCATCAGTATTGATACCATCCTTGTCCAGTTCCAGTCGTTGCCCAGGAAAGGCAAATAGAATATCCCAGTGACGTGATGAAGACTCGGGTGTTGCGTTAACAATACTCTCTAGCAGAAAGGGATAGCGCTCTGGCTGTGCCTGATGCAATGCCAACAGATCAGGAAAAATATTGAGTTCACGGTGCAGGAAAGACATATATGCACTTCCTGATGGAAGGAGTGATTTCTAGAAACAGAAAATCACGAGAGTTGGCGCATAATGAGCGTACTATTTGTTCCGCCAAAACCAAAAGAGTTAGACATGGCAATTTCGATGTCCATATTACGTGCTACATTAGGGACATAATCCAGATCACAGTCAGGATCAGGTGTGGTGTAATTTATGGTTGGTGGTGCAACTTGATCATGAATTGACAAGGCTATAAATACGGCCTCTATGCCACCTGCTGCACCCAGTAAATGACCAGTCATTGATTTTGTTGAACTTATCGCGAGACTATTTGCATAATCGCCAAAACTACGTTTTAAAGCATTGGTCTCTGCAGCATCACCTGCCGGTGTAGAGGTGCCATGGGCGTTAATATAACTTACATCATCCGGATTTATTGCGGCATTACGCATGGCATTATCCATACAGCGACTTGCCCCCTCACCACCTTTGGACGGTGCCGTCATATGATAGGCATCGCCACTCATGCCATAGCCAATCAGCTCAGCATATATCTTTGCACCTCGCGCCCTGGCATGTTCATATTCTTCAAGGACAACAACCCCGGCACCATCACTTAATACAAAGCCATCACGATCTTTATCCCAGGGACGACTGGCCTCTGCTGGAGATTCATTTCGCGTAGATAAGGCCCGTGCAGCACAAAAGCCACCTAAACCGGTCTTCGATGTTGCCATTTCTGCGCCACCGGCAATCATGATATCTGCATCACCATATTCGATGATACGGGCAGATTCCCCAATATTATGAGTCCCGGTAGAACACGCAGTGACTACTGCAAAATTAGGTCCCTGTAATCCATACATGATAGATAGGTTACCCGAGATCATATTGATGATATTACTGGGTACAAAGAAAGGTGAAATTTTGCGAGGTCCACTCTTGAGGTAGGCGTCATAGCCCTTTTCAATCCCAAGCAGTCCACCAATACCAGAACCAATGGCAACACCAATGCGTGGGGCATTATCTTCTGTAACAGTAAAGCCGGCATCTTCTATGGCTTCTTTGCCAGCGGCAATACCATAGTGAATAAAGGGGTCCATTTTTTTGGCTTCTTTTGATGAAATATAATTTTTGACATCAAAGTCCCAGACCGAGCCGCCAAAACGAGTAGTAAATGCAGAGGCATCAAAATGTTCTAACTGACGAATGCCACTGTTCCCGGCAATAATATTTTGCCAGGAATCCTTGACGGTTAGTCCTACCGGGCCAACCATGCCCAAGCCGGTTATCACTACACGTCTTTTCTCGCTCACTGGGTTACACCTTAAAGATTGTTATTTATTTTATTGCCTGTGAAAAAAACCAGGATCAGTATCCTGTTATTCAGGCATTTTTCATTTCATTTATTGCTGTGTGTTAACTATAAATAAAAGGCCGCGCCATCAGTTTAATGATGATGCGGCCTTTACATTCACGCTAACTACTAGCTTTGGTGGGCATTGATAAAATCAATAGCCTGCTGGACAGTGGTAATCTTTTCTGCCTCTTCATCGGGTATTTCACACTCGAATTCTTCCTCAAGTGCCATAACCAATTCCACGGTATCCAAAGAATCCGCACCAAGATCATCGACAAAGGAAGCAGTTGTTGTTACTTCTTCTTCCTTTACGCCAAGTTGCTCAACAACGATTTTCTTGACGCGTTCTTCAATATTACTCATGATTTTATTTTCCTCCCTACGAAACTTTCGCAATACAGAGACTGCGCGTGCGGTATTTTATTGAAATGCACTAAGATATGCTAGAAAAAATATCGCTCTCTGTAACCAATTGATTTTATTATGGCATATACATGCCACCATTGACATGTATAGTCTCACCCGTAATGTATGCGGCCTGTGGCGAGGCCAAAAATGCCACTGCTGAAGCAATTTCTTCTGCTGTACCTAATCTTCCGGCAGGAATTTGACTTAATAATGCCTGCTTTTGTTCTTCTGGTAGCTGTCTGGTCATGTCAGTATCAATAAAACCAGGTGCTACGGTATTTACCGTTATGCCACGAGACCCTATCTCCTGAGCCAGCGATTTGGAAAAGCCGATAATACCAGCCTTGGCAGCCGCATAATTAGTCTGCCCTGCATTGCCCGTAACACCGACAACCGAAGCAATACTAATAATGCGTCCAAACCGTGCCTTCATCATAGCACGCAGACAGGCCTTTGAAACCCTGTAAACAGACGACAGATTGGTATTAATAATGGCGTTCCACTCATCATCTTTCATCCGCATTAACAGATTGTCACGAGTTATTCCGGCATTATTAACCAATATGCCAGGCGCCCCATATGTCGCGGCGATAGACTTCAATACACTGTCGATAGAATCCTGCTGACTAACATCGAGCATCATGCCAGCACCTTTAACTCCGGCAGAATCCAGCATCTTGCTGATAGCCTCAGCACCCGCCTCAGATGTTGCGGTGCCTATGACTGTAACTCCTGCCTGTCCCAGTGTTAATGCAATGGCCTGCCCTATACCACGTGAGGCACCGGTTACCAGCGCAATCTGTGAATCCAACATCAGGATAGCTCCTCTGATTTCTCCAATGCTGTCAGTGCTGTCTGCAAACTACTTGCGTCAACGAACGGCAAACACCTCATGTCCTTATTAATTCTTTTATTCAATCCTGTTAGTACCTTGCCAGGACCTGATTCAATAGCAGTGCTGATGCCATTATTATGCATATATGTGATAGTTTCTACCCACCGAACAGGCATATAAAGTTGACGTACCAAGGCATCACGAATTTTATCAGCATCACCTGTCACTGCTACATCAACGTTATTTATGACTGGAATGATGGGTTGGGTAATTTCGATTTCAGCAAGGCGCTGCTGCATCTTTTCTGCAGCGGGTTGCATTAATTGACAATGAGACGGTACGCTGACTGGTAACTGAATCGCCCGCTTTGCACCGGCGGCCTTGGCCTCATTAATGGCGCGTAACACAGCGGCCGTATGGCCAGCAATCACCACCTGTCCCGGGGCATTGAAATTAACAGCTGAAACAACCTCGTCCTGGGCGGCCACGCTGCAGGCCTGACGTACTTGGTCGTCATTGAGACCGAGTACAGCGGCCATTGCCCCAGTGCCTGAAGGTACTGCCTGCTGCATAAATCGTCCACGCTCACTGACTAGCGCAACTGCATCGGCCAGTTTCAGTGCACCAGTACATACCAGTGCCGTGTATTCCCCTAGGCTATGGCCTGCCATCAGGGTCGGGGTAACACTCGATGCCTGCTGCCAGACACGCCAGGTGGCAACACCAGCCGCCAGCATGGCCGGCTGAGTCTTATCTGTCTGGTTGAGATCATCTTCCGGGCCGTTCTGGATTAATTGCCACAGATCGTATCCTAGTGCGGCAGAGGCCTCGTTGAAGACATCGTTAACAACGGCGTAGCTGCCAGCCAGATCAGCCATCATCCCCACCGACTGTGAGCCCTGGCCTGGAAATATGAACGCTAGTTCAGAATCTGAGGTTGCCATTTTAATCCTTAATTAAAGTCATTATCTAATGCAGAGGCCGCTATATAGCTGTCAAAATTTTAATAACGCAGAACCCCAGGTGAAACCGCCACCAAAGGCCTCTAGCAGCAGGGTCTCGCCGCGTTTTATACGACCGTCTCGAACTGCGGTATCCAGGGCCAGTGGTATTGATGCAGCAGAGGTATTACCGTGCTCATCGACAGTTACCACAACCCGGTCCATGGGCATTTTTAATTTCCGGGCGGTTGCAGTAATAATACGGATATTGGCCTGATGCGGAACGAGCCAATCGACATCCTTTTTTTGCAGATTATTTGCAGCCAGGGTCTCGTCGACAATACGCCCCAGGGTATTTACAGCCACTTTAAAGACCTCATTGCCCTGCATATGGATATATTGACTATCTGCCGGTACCTGGAGTAACTCATTGTACTGGCCGTCAGCATGCAAGTGGGTAGATAGCACACCTGGTTTGGTACTAACCTCAAGAATGACAGCGCCAGCGCCATCACCAAAGAGTACGCAGGTACTACGGTCAGTCCAGTCAATTATTCTCGATAGTGAATCGCCACCGATGACCAGGGCGCATTTATGACTGCCCGAGCGGATAAATTTATCGGCTATACCCAGGGCATAGACAAAGCCAGTACAGACAGCTTGCACATCAAAGGCCGCACACCCATGAATTCCCAGTCGCTGTTGCAATAAGCAGGCGGTACTGGGAAAGATACGGTCAGGGGTCGTCGTCGCTACAATAATCAGGTCGATCTGCTCGGCATTAATCCCGGCCGCATCAATAGCCTGTATAGAGGCTTTTTCAGCCAGATCGCAGGTCGTTTCCGATTCGGCGACAATATGACGTTTATGGATACCGGTACGATCCTTGATCCATTGGTCAGTGGTGTCTACCATTTTTTCCAGGTCGGTATTAGTAACAACCTTTTCAGGTAGATAGCTCCCGGTACCCGTTATACGTGAATAGTTCACCCAACCTGCCTTTCTTGTAACATTTGTTCAACGTGATGACCAATCTGCTGCGGTACATTTTTAGCTGTCTCAATAACAGCTTCACGAATTGCTGTAGCAAATGCAGCGGCATCGGCACCGCCATGGCTTTTAATAACAATACCGTTCAATCCTATCAGGGTAGCACCGTTGTAGCGTCCTGGGTCAATGCGATTGCGAAACGCCTTTAAAATCGGCCGGGCAATTAAACCGGCAAGCCGGGTCAAGGGTGTGCGCATAAATTCCTGTTTCATGTAGTGGCTGATCATACGTGCTAATCCTTCACTTGTCTTCAGGGCGACATTACCATCAAAGCCATCGCAGACAACGACATTGACACTGCCCTTATAGATGTCATCACCCTCAATAAAACCGACATAATTGATGTCACTGGCGTCTAAGAGACGTCCCGCCTCTTTGATACGTTCGTTACCCTTGATCTCTTCTTCACCGATATTCAACAGGCCAACTGTAGGATTTTCAATGTTATCAACGGCCCTGGTGAGGATTGATCCCATTACAGCAAACTGAAACAGGTGGTCAGCACAGGAGTCGACGTTAGCCCCCAGATCAAGCATATGGGTATGACCAGTTATCGTGGGTAAGGCACTAATTATTGCGGGACGGTCAATGCCAGGTAAGGTCTTTAATACAAATCGTGCAGTCGCCATCAGGGCACCGGTATTACCAGCGCTGACACAGGCCTGAGCCTGACCTTTTTTGACCAGGTCGATAGCCACACGCATTGAGGAATCTTTTTTGCCCCGCAGTGCCTGTGATGGTAGCTCATCCATTTCTACCCGTTGCGAGGCATGATGAATGCTTAATCGGTCTGCAACGGTGTCCCCAGCATGCTGTTGAACAGCATGCTGGAGTACCTCATTGTTGCCGACTAGGATAAGATTTAGCGCATTATTTTCGCGTAATACGCTAATCGCCGCTGGTACTGTAACTGAAGGGCCATGGTCACCACCGATGGCATCCAGCGCAATGGTGACCTTCAATGTTTACTCGCTCTTGCTATCAATAACCTTACGTCCCTTGTAGTAACCATCAGGTGTAATATGATGGCGCAGATGTGTCTCCCCAGTCGTTGAATCAATTGATAATGCCGCAGACTTCAATGCATCATGTGAGCGACGCATGCCACGCTTGGAAGATGTCTTTCTGTTTTGTTGTACAGCCATGGTGTATCTCCTAACTTATATATAGTAAAGCTATTCAGTGTTTCGAATCGGTTTTATTTTTTAACGCGGCCAGGGCCGCAAATGGATGAGGTTTTTCTACATCCGCCTGAATCTTGGTTGCATCAGTTATCTTCATTGAGCAGGCTGATTCAGGGTGCATTGCTACAATTGGTAATGCGAGTATTAATTCATCTTCTATCACCTGTGTTAGTGATAGTGATTGCCCTTCAATCAGCAATGGTTCATATTCTTCCGGCAATTCCTCTGCCTGATCTGTATTAATAATCAATCCCAGATTTAATGCCAGATCTATTGGAATTGCTACCGATTCCAGACACCGTTGACAGATTAATAATAATTCAGTTTTAATTGATCCTTTAATATAGCGGATGCCCTGAAGGTCCCGGCCAAAACTCACGTTCACTTCAGCCTGGCCATCGTCACTCGCCAGTTGAGCAACTAGGCGCTTCATTTTATTGAGTAAAATAAAACCATTAATCTGCCCGCCTGTATCAACGAGGCTCTGTGGTTTTATCGTATCTGGCAGCTGCTCCGACATACGGCGCGTATGATAGTCGGCAAATTGCAAACTGTCAAAAAATACTGACAAAACTGTCGTTTATCGATATACAATGAGCTCTCCTTCGGTCCACATTAAAGCGTCTGGGGGCCAAAATCCGTCATTAACAACCCTCAAAACATTACAAAGCATATGGATAACAGAGCCCTCCCCCCGCTAATACTTGCTTCTTCGTCTCAATATCGGCGTGAACTGCTATTGCGGCTGACCGACAATTTTACCTGTCATGCGGCTAACATTGATGAGCGGGCCCGTGAGCTAGAAGAGCCTGAAGAGCTCGTGCGCCGACTGGCGCAGGAAAAGGCTCAGGCAGTTGCTCATCAAGTGCTGACACCAGCGACGCCGGGACTGGTGATTGGATCTGATCAGGTCGCTGTCATGGATGGCGATATTATTGGAAAGTCTGGCAATAAAATTAATGCAGTCAATCAGTTAAGGCGATCTTCTGGAAATGATATCAAATTTATTACCAGTCTCTATCTATATAATAATCTGACGGGTACCGGTCAGATCTGTACCGTACCCTGCATCGTACGCTTTCGTGAATTAACCGATACAACCATTGAAAATTATCTTGCCCGCGAGCCGGCCTTTGATTGTGCTGGCTCGTTTAAATCGGAGGGTCTGGGTATCACCCTGTTTAAGGCCATTGATACGACCGATTCGACGGCCCTTATTGGGCTGCCGCTGATAGAACTCAGTCGCCTGCTACGTGATGAGGGTTACGACCTGCTCGAAAATTGCAACTAAACCTGCCTGTTTTAGGCTGATTTATTAGCGCAGTTGAACAGATTTTGAGGCTAATATGTTTGCCATGGTTACGCCAATGCGCTCTATGAAACGATCCAGCGCCGGGACCTTGTGGGTAAAATTAGCAATTTTTTCTACTCCGACCACCTCTCGAGCCACATAGCTACTGCTGCCCAGCCCATCCACCAGGCCCATTTCCACGCCCTGTTCACCACTCCAGACCAGGCCACTAAAGAGCTCATCATCCTGCTTAAGGCGCTCCCCCCGTCCCTGCTTGACGGTATTGATGAACTGTTGGTGAATACTACCCAAAAGCATCTCTACGTGTTCTTTTTCAGCCGCATTAATAGGTGAGAACGGATCCAGAAACCCCTTATGTTGACCGGCAGTGAGCAGTCGTCGTTCAATCCCCAGCTTATCCATGGCACCAACAAAACCAAAACCATCCATCAATACCCCGATAGAGCCGACAATGCTGGCCTTGTCGGCATAGATTTGATCGGCTGCTACAGCTATATAATAACCACCTGATGCGCAGATGTCTGTGATGACCGAGTAAAGCGGGACATCTGGATGCTCGGCCCTTAACCGTTGGATTTCATCATTAATATACCCGGCCTGAACAGGGCTGCCACCAGGGCTATTGATGCGTAATATGATGCCGGCCGTACCCTTATCTTTAAAGGCTGCCCTGAGACCTGAAATAACATTATCCGCACTGGCTTCAGTGTCTGCAGCAATGACGCCCTGGATATCTATTAATGCAGTATGTTTACCAATTGAGACATTAGAGTCACCTAAATCAGGCATGTAAATAAAAAACAGCATTAGTAAATAGGCCAGCGTCAGCCCTTTAAATATAATGCTCCAGCGACGAGACTTGCGTTGTTCATTGAATAGCCCCATAACCAGCTTTTCTATGACCTGTCGCTCCCATTTCTCCGGCCTGTCGGTCGAGGCTTTGGTTTTTAGGGCCGGGTCTTCGGCTGGGTTAACCGTGTTAGTAGCTTCACTTAACCAGGGATCTTTTTTATCTTCGCTCATTTAAATCTGTACTCTTGGTTGTGCTGGTGCTTTGTTGTCGATCGTTTGCATCCAGATTATTGGTCAGGGTAGCCATGCAGACAGTTCGCTAATGTCGCTAATACAGTGTATGGGCTGATGCTCCTGCAGACGTCGGCGATCATGAACCCCATAATCAACTGCCAGTGCCGCGGTCCCAGCCTGTTTTGCCATCAGCATATCGTACTCACTATCACCAATCATTAGCGTCATCTCCGGGGAAACATTCAATACATCCATAATATCGAACAACATCTGTGGATGGGGCTTGGAGAAGCTCTCGTCAGCGCAGCGGGTCATATGAAAGAATTCATCACAATCTGTTTGCTGTAATGATCGGTTTAGACCGCGGCGACTCTTTCCTGTGGCTACGGCCATCAAATAACCGCGTAGATTGAGTGTTTCCAGAGTCGCCCTGGCCCCAGGGAATAAAGGAATTGCTTGTCGGGCCTCTGACAGAAAATGTTTGCGGTATATACTGATAAATTCATTGTTTAATGTGACACTCATATCAGGATAAAGTTTAGCAATAGCCTCGGATAGGCCGAGGCCGATGATGTCACGAAGCGCGGCTGGTGACAGTGGCTCAAGCTCCATTTCCTCGATGGTCAACTGCAGGCATTCAACAATGCTGGAGGCCGAGTCCATTAATGTACCATCCCAGTCAAAGACGATTAATGAAAACTTATGCATCATGCCTGTCCCTGTAACCTTTCCAGCGTCGATCTCAGGCTGTCATCCAGGGGTGCCTCAACAGCATAGTGCCCACCATGATCCGGTAAAGTAAACTTCAGGGAATGGGCATGGAGAAACATGCGCTTCAGACCATTTTTACGCATCAGGCGATTAAAGTCGTCATCACCGTACTTTTCATCGCCTGCCACCGGGTGGCCAAGATGTGCTGCATGGACCCTTATTTGATGCATGCGACCGGTATCGATACGAATATCTACCAGACTACAGTCTGTAAATACCTGTTGTGGTGTAAACAGGCTGCTGGCATGTTGTCCCTGATCGTCTACCTGGACCATGCGTTCACCCGATAACTGGCGGTTTTTTAGTATGGCCCTGTCCACCTGTTCGGCTCCACCCTGCCATTGACCGGCTAAAAGCGCATAATAATGTTTCTGCATCCCTCCCTCTTTTAACAAGTTATGCAATGCCAGTAGCGCCGGTCGTTTTTTAGACAATAACAGGCAGCCAGATGTATTGCGGTCAAGACGATGAACCAGTGCCAGTTCCTTGCACGTCGGGCGAAGATGCTGCATAACCTCAATGACGCCAAATTCGATTCCGCTGCCACCGTGAACTGCAATACCGGCAGGTTTATTGAGGACAATTAACGCCTCATTTTCAAGTATTATTGTCTGTTCAAGTTGCTGGTTTAGGTACCTAGGTGGTTGATTGAGTGACTCAGCTATCGGTCGAGTAATTGGCGGGATCCTGACAATATCGCCTGACTTCAGCCGATAGACAGGCTTGATGCGGCCTTTATTGACCCGAAATTGCCCCTTCCTCAGTAGTTTATATATATGGCTCCTGGGTACACCTTTGAGTGTGGTAATCAGAAAATTGTCTATCCTCTGACCATCGTTTGCGCTATCAATAGTAACCAGTTGTGGGCCGGTGCGCTCATCATATTGGTTTGTCTGGTCTTCAGTATTCATTTTAAATGCCTGAAATATGTGTTTGTAATTAATCTAATTTATCGGAAATTTTGATGGGCTTGATGCGGAGGTATGCTGTTCTGATATACTGCCATCTCATAACAAAGCACAGGATACACTTAGAGCCTATGGCTATTCCAGTCTTTTGCAAAGAGTGACAGCCTTAACAGTCTTGCCATTGTGCCGTGTTACACTGTGGCATAATTATTGATGTAATTTCCTCAGTAATATGCGAAACTTAGCTGTGATTCGGGCTTAGCCAATCCGAACCCAGGGACAGGGAATCAGGCAGGGATAGCTACTGTATTGAGGGCCACTAAATGCCCCGAAGGATATTCGCACACGTCCAGCCCGTTAACATACGACAGCGTATACCTCGGCTATATAACAGGAACATAGGTAGACGACCACTAGGACGGCTACAGATATAAATAAATAATGATGTGTTCTCTTGCCATGCCTGGTGGGAGTGAAGAGATAAATGGTCTAGCCGCAATTCTTATGGATTCGCTGGCATTTAAAAAATGGCCACTTGACCAGACTGCGACAACATAAATAGTTGTCCCCGTTCTTCTTCCTCACTGTCGGAGCTGTAGCGATGTGAACGCAAGAAGGATTAACTTAATGAAAAGAATGCTGATTAACGCAACTCAGCCAGAAGAGTTGCGTGTAGCGTTGGTTGATGGCCAACACCTCTATAATCTGGATATAGAAACACCTGCCCGCGAACAAAAAAAATCTAATATCTACAAAGGTTGCATAACCCGGGTCGAGCCCAGTCTTGAAGCGGCTTTTATCGATTATGGCGCAGACCGTCATGGATTTTTACCACTCAAGGAGATTTCCCCTACCCTGTTTCAGATCAAGCCTGCTGATGGGCAGCGTGTTGAGATCAAGGATGTATTGAAGGAAGGGCAAGAGATAATTGTCCAGGTCGTCAAAGAAGAGCGCGGTAATAAAGGTGCTGCATTGACTACATTTATCAGTATGGCCGGACGTTATCTGGTGCTCATGCCTAATAACCCTAGGGCTGGCGGGATTTCCCGACGCATTGAAGGGGATGAGCGTAATGAATTACGTGACGCCATTAATGCATTAACCATCCCTGATGGTATGGGATTAATTATCAGGACGGCAGGACTGGGTAAAAATGTTGAAGAACTTCAGTGGGATCTCGATTACCTGTCAAATTTATGGGCAGCTATTGAACAGGCCTCTGATGAGCGTAATGGCCCGTTTCTGATCTATCAGGAAAGCGACATCATTATCAGGGCCATTCGTGATTATTTGCGCCCTGATATCGGTGAAATACTGATTGATGATCTCGAGGTATTTGGTCGTGCATCAGCCTTCATGCAGCAGGTTATGCCACATAACCTGCAACGTTTAAAACAGTATGAAGATGATATACCCCTGTTTACTCGATACCAAATTGAAAACCAGATTGAGGCAGCATTTCAGCATGAGATCCGTCTGCCGTCGGGTGGTTCTGTAGTTATTGATCATACCGAGGCCCTGGTTTCAATTGATATCAACTCCAGTCGTGCTACCAAGGGCGGTGATATTGAAGAAACAGCATTAATGACTAATTTGGAGGCTGCTGACGAGATCGCCCGACAGATGCGTCTGCGTGATATTGGTGGTCTCATTGTTATTGATTTTATCGATATGAACCCGGTCAGAAATCAGCGTGAAGTTGAAAACAGGCTTAAAGATGCCCTTAAAAATGACCGTGCGCGTATCCAGGTTGGACGGATATCTCGTTTTGGTCTTTTAGAGATGTCACGTCAACGACTGCAGCCTTCCCTGGGTGAGTCTTCGCAGGAGGTTTGTCCACGCTGTAAGGGAATGGGCGTAATTCGTGGGGTGGAATCACTGGCCTTATCGATCCTCCGGGTACTTGAAGAAGATGCAATGAAAGAGAATACCGGGCAGATTATTGCACAGCTACCGATATCGGTAGCTACCTATTTGCTCAATGAGAAGCGTAATGTCGTCAGTGAGATTGAGCAACGGCAACAGGTTAAGATCCTGTTGATCGCAAATTCGACGCTGGAGACACCAAATTATGATATTCAACGTCAGCGTAAGGATGAGATCAAGAATGATAGCCAGTCCAGTTATCAGTTAACCACTGATTTTGAACAGCCTGGTGAGGGTAACGTGCTTAGCTCGGAAAAACGGGCTGCCATTGAACAACCCGCCGTAAAGAGTATTGCACCAACGACGCCTAAACCACAGTCAACTCAGGAAAGTGTCAAATCGGCAGGTTTATTGGCACGTATCTGGAACGGTCTCTTCGGTAGCACTCAGGCGAGTGAAGAAAAGACGAATGAAAAACCAAAGAGTAACGCATCGAACCAAAAGAGGCGGACGACGACAACTCAAACCAGGTCCAGCAAAGGGGGCAATGATCGTAACAGTGGTCAGTCTTCTGGACGCGGTCGTAATGAAAACAGAAACCGACGTAGCGGTACTTCTCGCCGCCGTGGAAATCAACAGGATCAGGGTAGTCAACCAACAGCGGTAGATAACCAACAGGCCAGTGAAGTCGCCCAGAATGAGCAATCACCAACAGTCACTGATAATGTGACGGATAAACCCTCCGCAGATAAGCCAAGTCGTTCGCGTGGACGCCGTGGTGGACGTGGCCGAGGTGGTCGAGGTCGTCGTCAGAATAGAGGTGACAATGCTAATCCTACCACTGATGCCAATACGGAAAGCAAGACAGCCCCAGCAAGTAATGAGTATGCTCAACCAGAAACTGACAATAACAAGGGTTCCAAAAAATCTGGGTCACAGCAGCAATCCACTGAGATTAAACCTCAGCAAAATGCTGGTGTAGATCAAAATGAAACCAGCAAGTCAGCCACCAGCAACAATGATATTGGGAAAAATACACCTACGGCTAGTGATACAGCCCCCAAACAGGTTGCTCAACAGCAAGATGCCCCGGCAGTGAAGCCTGATCAACACCAGTCGCCTTCGGAATCAAAGCCGCAACCGGTCAGGCATACGTCAATTCAGGAAGGTGTCCATGCCGCAACAACAGCTGCCAGTGATTCGACACCAAGACATGTAGTATCACCTGCTAGTCCTGTTGATGTATCTACATCAAAATCGGTATCTAAAGAAAGTTGAGTTAATGAAGGTTGATTGAGAGGCGGAGTTACAGCGGGAGGTTAGTTTGCCCATGAATCTTCACCAGCAATCACTTTACTGGCTGGCTTTGACATATCTCATCCAGGAGTCCATGGCTTGCTTTTTCAATAAGGTCAAGCACATACTCAAATCCTTTGTCGCCGCCATAATAGGGATCAGGGACTTCCAGGGTATCAAGGTCAGGGGCGAAACTGAGGAATAAGTTGAGCTTGTTAACAGCATGTGCTGGACAGATGATTTTGAGATTGCTGAGGTTATCCTCGTCCATCGCCAAAATATAGTCATACCGCTCAAAATCTTCATCCCTGAATTGTCTGGCGCGTTGCTGACTAATATCAATATTACGTTTTAATGCGGCTGTCTGAGAGCGATTATCAGGAGGTTCGCCAACATGGTAGGCATGCGTGCCAGCAGAATCTATTAGAAATTGATTGCCTAAATGGTGCTCATCAACAAGCTTTCTAAACACACCCTCAGCACTGGGTGATCGACAGATATTACCCATGCAGACGAAAACCACTTTTATTTTCTGGGTCATTGATACTGCCTTTCAATAATAATTAAACTAGAATAACCGCATGACACCCGCAAAGATACCGGCCATTAACAGCTTCAGCGAATAACGGTTTAAATTATAATTCGATACTGTTGTCGCAGTAAATGCAGCTAGCCAGATTATTCAATAGATCATGAAGCCTGATCGGTAGTCGCCTGGTTTAACAGGTTGGTATAATTGACTTCCAGCTGGTCGAGGTAATCGATGACCTGTTCACTGGCCTCTTCCATGGCTATTAATTTCTGATGGCAAAGTTCCATGTCCTCGTTCTTAAAGGCACGGATGGCCTCTTTACCGCATTCATGAACCTGGCTATGCGGAATCTCAAGGGCCTGAAAGCTCTGCAGATGACCCAGTTTTTCGCCACCATCGCCAGCATAGTACCATTTCCCCAGGCGGCATTGATGATGATCAGCAAAATCTTCTTCACCCTTTTCAGTCAGGCTAAACACCACCTTGTATATGCTCAGCTTATACAGAATATGATCCATTTTAACGGTTTCGAGAAACATGCCGGATGTTGATTTGCTAATGGTATTAAACATCTGATTAGACAGACCAACAAACCCTTTTATCGTACTGTTTACCGAGTCGGTATTGCTGCTGACTTCATCTATTGAAGTAACCATCTCTGAAAAACCAACTCGAGTTCGGTCTGAATTTTCAGTGATGACAGTGACATATTCACGAATTTCATTGGTTGCCACCTCGGTCTTGCTTGCCAGGCTCCGGACCTCATCGGCGACTACGGCGAAGCCACGCCCCTGTTCTCCCGCTCGTGCAGCCTCAATGGCTGCATTAAGGGCCAGGAGGTTGGTCTGGCTTGATATCTCGGCAATTCGGTCAGTGAACTGAGCAATAGTCTTACTCGCCTCATCGAGGTTGTCGATTGAATCACGATTTTCACCGGTATGGGCATTCAGATTAGCCGTGCTGTGTTTTACCTGATCCAGTAACTGGGTGCTCTGCTGAAATAATTCCATTGAGCCGCGCATCTGATTCTGGTCATCAAATAGTAGGGCTGAATTAGTGGCCGATTTATTGCGAATGTTGTCTAGTGTTCCATCAACATTGAGTACCATGGGAATCAATTTATTCAGATTTTCATTATAATGGCTAAGCTTTTCATTGCGCTGTTCGAGATCGGCAGAACGTGTCCTCATTTTTTCCAGCAGTACATCTTTTTCTGAGATTAGTTGTTTTAAAGTCTCAATTATAGAGGGGTCATTATCAATTTTTTCTTTATTCTTGAACCACATGGTGTATCCCTATCAATAAATATTTTCCTTTTCTGTATATCGGTTCACAGTTAAAAAATATTAATCTTTGCTAGACCAGCTCAAGTTGGGCATAAAAGTCAGGCGA